>DATHMN010000047.1:0-53890 GCA_035487135.1 Steroidobacteraceae bacterium
TGGTGTGCGCCGACCCTGGCGGCGCGCGAGCACAGCGCGCGCGAAGTGATCGCTGCCACCGGCGCCACCCTGGTGCATCCGTATGACGACCTGCAGGTCATGGCCGGGCAGGCGAGCTGCGCGCTGGAGCTGCTCGAGCAGGTCGCGGAGCTGGACCTGATCCTCTGCCCGGTGGGCGGGGGTGGACTGATCTCCGGCACCGCCTTTGCCGCCAAGACCCTGCGGCCCTCGATCCGCGTCATCGGCGTCGAGCCGGCCGGAGCCGATGACGCCGCGCGCTCGCTGCGCTCGGGGCAGCTGCTGCCGAGTGTGCACCCCGACACCATCGCTGACGGACTGCGTGGCGCGCTGGCCGAACGCACCTTCGCGGAGATCCGCCGGCGCGTCGATGACATCGTGACAGTCAGCGATGCCGCCATCGTGCGCGCCATGCGCGCGCTGTGGGAGGTGCTGAAGATTGTGGTGGAACCCTCGGGCGCTGTGCCCTACGCAGCGCTGCTGGAGCATGCGCCGGCGCTGCAGGGCAAGCGCGTCGGTCTGATCCTGACCGGCGGCAACCTCGATCTGGAGCGGCTGCCGTGGGCCGCCGCGCCCGGCTGAGGCGTCAGACGCGCGCGAGGACCAGCGCGATCCCCTGCCCCACACCAATGCACATGGTGCACAGCGCATAGCGCGCAGCGCTCGCCGCGAGCTGCCAGGCGGCGGTAGTGGCGAGGCGCGCGCCCGACATGCCGAGCGGATGCCCGAGCGCGATCGCGCCGCCGTTGGGATTCACGTGCGCGGCATCGTCGGGCAGCCCGAGCTCGCGCAACACCGCGAGCGCCTGGCTGGCAAATGCCTCATTGAGCTCGATCAGCTCCAGCTGGCCGAGACTCAGGTGCGCGTGGGCCAGCACCCGGCGCGTCGCCGGCACCGGTCCCATGCCCATGATGCGCGGCTCGACGCCGGCGCTCGCCGCCGCGACGATGCGCGCACGCGGGGTGAGGTTGAAGCGGCGCGCAGCGGCGGCGCCCGCCAGCAGCAGCGCGCAGGCGCCGTCGTTGACACCGGAAGCGTTGCCGGCCGTGACGCTGCCGCCGGCGCGAAACGGGGTCGGCAGCGCCGCCAGCTGCTCGAGCGTGGTCTCCGGGCGCGGATGCTCGTCGCGCGTCACCCGCAGCGGCGGCTTGCCCTTGCGCTGCGTGATCTCCACCGGTACCAGTTCGGCGGCGAAGAAGCCGCGCGCCGCAGCGGCCGCGGCGCGCTGCTGGCTGCGCAGCGCGAAGCGGTCCTGGTCGGCGCGCGCGATCTGGTATTGCGCGGCCACGTTCTCGCCGGTTTCAGGCATCGATTCGCTGCCGTAGCAGGCCTGCAGACGCGCATTGATGAAGCGCCAGCCCATGGTGGTGTCGTAGATCTCCGCGCTGCGGCTGTAGGCACTGTCGGCTTTCGGCAGGACGAACGGTGCGCGTGACATCGACTCGACGCCGCCGGCGATGCCGACTTCGGCCTCACCGACTGCAATCTGGCGCGCGAGACTCGCCACCGCATCAAGTCCGGAGCCGCACAGGCGGTTGAGGGTCGCCGCCGGCACCGCCACCGGCAGTCCGGCGAGCAGCGTCGCCATGCGCGCGACGTTGCGGTTGTCTTCGCCCGCCTGATTGGCGCAGCCGAGCAGCACCTCCTCGACCGCGGCGGGATCGAGGGCGGGGTTGCGTTGCAGCAGCGCGGCGATGGGAATGGCGGCCAGATCATCGGGGCGCACCGCGGCCAGGGCCCCACCGTAGCGCCCGATCGGGGTACGCACGGCATCGCAGATGAAGACTTCGTTCATGCCGCCATGATAACGGATGCGCGCTGCGCTCCTGCGCGGCGCGCATGTACCGGTGCGCCGCCCATACAGTGCGGCGCCAGCGCTAGCCGACTGTATCTGCCGCTGGCGAGACGACGCGCGCACGCTGCGCCCGACCCATCAGCCCGCGCGGGAACACCGACCATGAGCGATCCACTGCCGTTCATTACCTATACCTTCGTCATGTCGATCACGCCCGGTCCCAACAATGTGATGTTGACCGCGGCGGGTGCGCGTTTTGGCTTCCGGCGCACCTTGCCGCACATGCTCGGCATCGCCACCGGCTTCTCGGTGCAGCTGCTGTTGGTCTGTGCGGGTCTCTCGGCGCTGTTCGGCCGCTGGCCGGCGCTGCAGAGTGCCCTCGGCTGGGCCGGGGCC
Source organism: Steroidobacteraceae bacterium (assembly GCA_035487135.1). GTDB lineage: Bacteria > Pseudomonadota > Gammaproteobacteria > Steroidobacterales > Steroidobacteraceae > 13-2-20CM-66-19. The sequence goes on from DATHMN010000047.1 coordinate 2,210, forward strand.
GCGTACCTCCTGTTCCTCGGTTACCGCATGCTCGACCGTGGTGATGCGCACGCGCGCGCGGCCAGCGCGCCGGTGAGCTTCACGCAGGCGGCGCTGTTCCAGTTTCTCAATCCCAAGGCCTGGGTGATGACGGTGACTGCCGCGACGCTGTTCCTGCCGCGCGAGCTCGGGGCGCTTTTGAGCGGTGCCTACATGGTGCTGGTCATGGAGGGCATCGGCATGCCGTGCATGGCGGTGTGGGCGCTGTTCGGCAGCTCGTTGCGCAGCTTCGTCGACGGACCGCGCGGGCGGCGTGCGTTCAATATCGCCATGGCGCTTGCGCTCGCCAGCACCGCAGTCATGATGGTGCGCTAGTCCTCCTGCACACGAGCGGCCCATGTTCGAGCTGACCCGCGATTCCCCGGTGCCGCTGGTGGACCAGATCTGCGAACGCGTGACGCAGCTGGTGCGCCACGGCCAGCTACCGCCAGGGACCCGGCTGCCCTCGATCCGCAAGCTGGCCCGCCAGGTGAGCGCCAGCCCCTTCACGGTGGTCGACGCCTACGATCGGCTGGTCGCGCGCGGCGTCATCGAGTCGCGCGCCGGCAAGGGCTTCTTCGTCACGCAGAAGCGCCTGTCGGCGCCGCTGGTCGCCATCGAGGCGCTCGCCGCCACCGGCTCGGATGCTCTATCGCTCGCGAGCCTGTGCATGGCGCACAGCGCCGATGTGGTGTGTGCGGGCTCGGGGTTCCTGCCGGAAAACTGGCTGCTGGAGGCCGGCTCCGCCGGCGTACTCACGCGGCTCGCGCGCAGCCGGCGCGCGCAGCTCTGGCTGCCCTGCCCGCCGCAGGGTCTCGCCGAGCTGCGCGAGCAGATCGCCACGCGGCTGGTGCAGCACGGCATCGCCGCCGGCGCCGCCAACATCGTGACCACTTACGGGGCGAGCCAGGCCTTCGACCTGCTGGCGCGCATCCTGCTGTCGCCCGGCGATGCGGTGTTGGTCGAGGACCCGGGCTACTTCGTACTGTTCGAGCAGTTGCGCGCCCACCACGTGCAGCTGATCCCGGTGCCGCGCCATGCCGACGGGCCGGATCTGGAGGCGCTCGAGGCCGCCTGCCGCGCGCACCGTCCGCGCGCATTCTTCATGCAGACGCTGGTGCACAACCCGACCGGCTACAGCGCCGATCCGGCCCACTGTCACCGCATCCTCTCGCTCGCCGAGCAATTCGGCTTCGCCGTGGTCGAAGACGATGTCTACGGTGACCTGTATGAGGGACCAGCGGTGCGGCTGGCGCAGATCGACGGCCTGCGTCATGTGGTCTACGTCGGCAGCTACACCAAGCTGATCGGACCTGCGGTGCGCGTCGGCTACGTGGCGGCGGATGCGGCGCTGGTGGCGCGCCTGATCGAGCGCAAGGTGTTCTCGGTGCTCTCCGGCTCGACCCTGCTCGAGTCCTTTGTGTCGGAGGTGCTGGACGGCGGCCGCTATAAACGCCACGTCGAGCAGGTACGCGCGCGGCTGACGCGCATGCGCCGCGATGCGCGCCTGGCGCTCGAGTCCGCCGGCATCACTTTCGCCGGCAACGCCGGCGAGGGCATGTTCCTGTGGGGCCAGGTGCCCGCGAGCGCACCGGTCGAGCAACTGGTGAGCCGTGCGCGTGCGCGCTCGATCCTGTTGGCGCGCGGCTCGCTGTTTTCCCCGGTGCAGGGGTGCACGCAGTGGCTGCGCTTCAACGTCACCCACAGCAACAGTCCGCCGCTGGTGCAATTCCTGCGCGAATCCCTGCAAGCGGCCTGAGGCACAATGTCTGCATGAGCGGAACCCTGGAGCTCGGCGATGCGTGCGAGCAGGACCTCGCGGAACTCACCGCGATCTACAACGAGGTGATCGCCACTTCCACCGCCATCTACTCGAACCAGCCGGTGACGCTGGCTGACCGGCGCGAGTGGTGGCAGGGGCGCTGCGCGCAGGGCTATCCGGTGCTGGTCGCGCGCGATCCGTCCGGGGTACTCGGTTTTGCCACCTTCGGCGACTTCCGCACCTGGCCCGGCTACCGCTTTACGGTCGAGCATACCGTGCACGTGCGCGCCGCCGAGCGCGGGCGTGGCGTCGGCACACGGCTGGTGAGTGCGCTGTTCCCGCGCGCGCAGGCACTCGGCAAGCACATGATGATCGCCGGTGTGGATGCGGCGAACGCGGCCTCCATCCGCTTCCATGAGCGCCTCGGCTTTTCCCGTGCCGGGCACTTGCGCGAGGTGGGTTTCAAGTTCGAGCGCTGGCTCGATCTGGTTTTCCTGCAGCGCGCGGTCTGAGGCCGTAAGATCCGCGCATGTTTCCCCGGCTGCTGCCCGCGACGCGGGCCCTCATACTGATCAACGTCGGCGTCTACCTGCTGGCGCAGCTGTTTCCCAACCTGATCGCCGGCTTGTTCGCGCTGTGGCCGCGCGGTACCGGGCTGTTCCGGCCCTGGCAGCTGCTCACCTATGGTTTCGTGCACCTGCAGCTGGCGCACATCTTCGTCAACATGTTCGCGTTGTTCATGTTCGGCAGCACCCTGGAGGCGCTCTGGGGCGCACGCCGCATGCTGTTCTTCTTCCTGGTGTGCGTGCTCACCGCAGGCATCACTCAGCTCGCCGTGCAGGGATCGACCGGCCAGGAGCCGACCGTGGGAGCCTCCGGCGGGGTGTTCGGCATCCTGCTGGCGTTTGCCTGGTACTTCCCGCGCCAGCGCATCATCCTGCTGTTTCCGCCGATCCCGATGCCGGCATGGCTGTTCGTGACGGGGTACGCGCTGATCGAGCTGTTTTTCGGCGTGACCGGGCGCGATGCGGGCGTGGCCCACTTCGCCCATCTGGGCGGACTGCTCGGCGGGGCGCTGTGCATCCTCTACTGGCGCGCCCGCCACCGCTTCAGTTCGTGAGCGGCAGCGCCGCCAGGCGCACCGGACCGCGGCGGGTGCCACAGGCATCACACAACAGCGTGTTGCCGAAGCGGCTGCGGCCGAACATGCGGCCATCCGGCAGCGTGATCCAGTTGCCACCCCCCTCGACCGCGGCATCGCGCACGCCCACGTGCAGCGCGCAGGCGGGGTTGCCGCAAAACGGCGCTCCGCGCTCGAGTTCCAGGTGCAGCAAGAACACGTCTTCGCTGAGACCCGCGGGTGCGCGGGCGGTGGCAACACTGCGTAGCGGCATCCAGCGCCCCTTGAGGCTTTACGCCCGACCCGGGTCAGCAGGATGCCGTGCCTGCTTGACGCGCATGTGACGCGCACATGGCACCGCGGTGACGTGCGTGGCGCGCCACAGCTAGGTTCGGCCTGAGAAAGACAGCTTAGTGCCCGGATATTACGCCACAATTTCAGCAAAGTTGAATTCACCCGGGGGTCGCGGTCACAATCGCGCGCCTTGAACGCGGCGGAACTTTCCGCGCGCTCTGTGACTAAGGACCGGACAGCTCATGATCAAGACCGAACACCTCACCAAGCACTACGACGAGCTCGTGGCCGTCGAGGACGTGAGCTTCGAAGTGAAGCCGGGCGAGGTCCTGGGCTTTCTGGGTCCGAACGGCGCGGGCAAGACCACGACCATGCGCATGCTCGCCGGTTTCGTCACGCCGACCTCGGGGCGCGCCAGCATCTGCGGTTTCGACGTCGAACAGGAGCCACTCAAGGCCAAAGCCGCGCTCGGCTACCTGCCGGAAGGGGCGCCGAGCTACGGCGAGATGACGGTGCGGCGCTTCCTCGCCTTCATCGCCGACCTGCGCGGCCTGAGCGGCGCGCAGCGCAGCGCGCGCCTCGCCCATGTGATCGACCACCTGCAGCTCGGCAGCGTGCTCGAGCAGACCATCGAGACCCTCTCCAAGGGCTTCCGGCGCCGCGTCGGGCTCGCGCAGGCGATCGTGCACGACCCGCCGGTGCTGGTGCTTGACGAGCCGACCGACGGGCTCGATCCCAACCAGAAACATGAGGTGCGCTCTCTGATCAACCAGATGGCGCGCGACAAGATCATCGTCATCTCCACCCACATCCTCGAAGAGGTGGACGCGGTGTGCACCCGCGCGATCATCATCGCGCGCGGCCGCATCGTCGCGGACGACACGCCGGCCGGACTCGCCACGCGCTCGCGCTATCACAACGCCGTCTCCATGCAGCTCGAGCAGCCCGCGCAGCTGCCGGCCGCGCGTACGGCGATGGCAGCACTGCCGGCGGTGGCGCAGGTCGAGGTAAGCGAACGCGATGCGCGCCTCACCGCTCTGCCCAAGTCCGGCGCCACCATCCTGCCGCAGATCTCCGAGCTGGCCGCGCGCTCGGGATTCAAACTCAAGGAGCTGCACCTCGAATCGGGGCGGCTCGACGAAGTGTTCCGCACCATCACCGCCTAAAGGACGAGCACAGCATGCACAACGTGGGCATCATCATGCGCCGCGAGCTCGCCAGTTATTTCGCGACGCCGCTGGCATACGTGTTCATCCTGATCTTCCTGCTGCTGGCGAACGCCTTCACGTTCTACCTCGGCGGCTTCTACGAGCGTGGCCAGGCGGACCTCGATCCGTTCTTCACGTTCCACCCGTGGCTGTACCTGTTCCTGGTGCCGGCGCTCTCGATGCGCCTGTGGGCCGAGGAGCGCAAGTCCGGCAGCATCGAGCTGCTGATGACTCAGCCGGTGACCCTGTGGGACGCCGTGCTCGGCAAGTTTCTCGCCGCCTGGATCTTCATCGCACTGGCGCTCGCCCTCACCTTCCCCATCTGGATCACGGTCAACTATCTCGGTCACCCGGACAACGGCGCGATCCTCGCCGCCTACCTCGGCAGCCTGCTGCTGGCGGGCGGCTTCCTCGCCGTCGGTTCGTTCATGTCGGCGCTGACGCGTAATCAGGTGGTGGCGTTCATCCTCTCGGTCGTCGCCTGCTTCGCGCTGCTGCTGGCGGGCTTCCCCATCGTGCTCGACCTGTTCCGCAGCTGGCTGCCGCAGGTGCTGACGGATGCGGTGGCCTCGCTGTCGTTCCTCAGCCACTTCGAGTCCATTCAGAAGGGCGTGTTGGACCTGCGCGACCTGCTGTACTTCGCGATGCTGATCGGCTTCTTCCTGCTCGCGACCACCATCACGCTTGAGCTGCGCAAAGCGGATTAGCCGGAGCATCGCACCGATATGAACAAACGCTCGACTCTCGGCGGCGGCACGCTACTGGCCCTCGGCCTGCTGTTCATCGGGCTCACCGTGCTCGCCAACTACGCGCTGCGCGGCTGGCGGCTCGATCTCACGCAGAACCACCTGTACACCACTGCCGCCGGTACCGACCACATCCTGGCCAACATCAAGGAACCGATCAATCTGTACTTCTTCTACTCGGAGAAGTCGGCCAATCAGATCCCGAAGTTCAAGGCCTACGGCGTGCGCGTGCGCGAGTTCCTCGAGGAGCTGGCGGCGCGCTCCAACGGCAAACTGCACCTGCACGTGATCGACCCGCAGCCCTTCTCGGAAGAGGAGGACCGCGCCGCCGAGCTCGGGGTGCGCGGCGTGCCGCTCGGCAGCACCTCCTCGCAGTTCTACTTCGGACTCGCCGGCACCAATTCGACCGACGGCCATGCAGCGATCGAGTTCTTCGACCCGGACAAGGAGCAGTTTCTCGAGTACGACGTGGTCAAGCTGATCTACCAGCTGGCCAACCCCAAGAAGCCGGTGGTGGCGTGGATGTCGACGCTGCCGATGGGCCCGGGCTTCGATCCGCAGACCGGGCAGATGCGCGAGCCGTGGGTGATCTACGCGGATGCGCAGCAGCTGTTCGATGTGCGCCCGCTCGAGCAGAGCGTCACGCACATCGATGCGGACGTGAACGTGCTGGTGATCGTGCACCCGAAGCAGCTCAGCCCGGCGACGCAGTTCGCCATCGATCAGTTTGCGCTGCGCGGCGGACACATCCTGCTGTTCGTCGACCCGCTGGCGGAGGCCGATTCCACCGGCGCCGATGCGCAGAATCCCATGGCGGCGATGAACGCCGACAAATCCTCGCATCTGAACGGGCTGCTGGAGGCGTGGGGCGTGAAGTTCGACCCCGCCGAGGTGGTGGCCGATCGTGGCCATGCGCTCTCGGTCACCATGCATCAGGGCGAGGAGCCGGTCGAGCACGTCGGCATTCTCGGACTCACCAAGGACAGCTTCGCGCCGGATGATGTGATCACCGCCGGTCTGTCGGAGGTGAACGTGGCCGATGCGGGCTCGCTCGAGCCGATCGCGGGCGCCTGCCAGCCCCTCAAGGGCGCGCGCAGCTGTTTCCAGCCGCTGCTGCAGAGCGGCACCGATGCGGCGCTGTTGCCCGCGGCGCGTTTCCGCATGCTGTTCGACCCCGCCACGCTGCGCGACAACTTCAAGCCCACCGGCAAGCGCTACACCCTGGCAGCGCGCGTGACCGGCTACGTCAAGACCGCCTTCCCCGCCGGCCCTCCGGGCGGAGTCACACTGGCGGCCGGGCAGCAGGACCTGAAGCAGTCGGCCAAGCCGCTCAATCTGGTGGTCATCGCCGATACCGACCTGCTGTCGGACTATCTGTGGGTGCGTCAGCAGGATTTCCTCGGCCAGAAGATGACGCAGGTGCTGGCGAGCAACGGCGATCTGGTGCAGAACGCACTCGACAACCTCGCCGGCAGCGCCGACCTCATCAGCGTGCGCGGCCGCGCCTCCTTCATCCGGCCGTTCGAGCGCGTCGACAAACTGCGTCGCGCCGCCGACGATCGCTTCCGCGTCAAGGAGCAGGAACTCGAGCAGCAGCTGCGCGACACCGAGACCAAGCTCACCGCGCTGCAGTCCAAAGGTGACAACCCGCAGGCGCTGATCCTGACACCGGCACAGGAGCAGGAGCTGGCGCACTTCCAGACCGAAAAGCTGCGCATCCGCAAGGAGCTGCGCGCGGTGCGCGCCACGCTCGATGCCGAAATCAAGGGCCTGGGCACGACCCTGAAGATCATCAACATCCTGATCGTGCCGGTCGTGTTCGCGCTGCTGGCGTTGCTGATTGCCTGGTGGCGGCGCCGCCGCTCAGTGTTCGCAGATCCCGGAGAGAACCGCAAATGAGCGCGCGTCGCTTCCTGTGGGTGCTGATCGCCGCCGTCGCCCTGATCGTTCTGGCCATCTGGCTGTCATCCAAGCGGCACCTGGAGCGTGATCTCACCAGCGGCGATCTGGTGCTGCCGGGCCTGGAACACAACGTCAACAGCGTCAGCAGCGTGGCGCTGCGCAAGGGCGATGCGACCCATGTCACGCTGCAGAAGCAGGGCGGTGAGTGGCGCGTCGCCGAGCGCGGCTGGCCGGCCGACGAAGGCAAGCTGCGCAAGTTGCTGCTCGATCTGGGCGCCCTCAACATCGTCGAGGAGAAGACGCGGCTGCCGGCCAACTACCCCATGCTCGGGGTCGAGGACGTCACCTCACCCAAGGCCACCGGCACGCTCATCGAGATCACCGCCCCGGCACGCAGCTGGGCACTGATCGTCGGCAAGTCATCGAGCGGCAAGTCCGGCTACGTGCGCGTCGCACAGATGCCGCAGAGTCTGCTGGCAGCGCCGCTGTTGTCGGTGGACGCGGACCCGAAGGGCTGGCTGCAGAATGCGCTGCTCGACATCAACGCCGCGCGCATCCACCAGATCGAGGCAAAACCCGCGCAGGGAGCGGCATTCACCGCGGTGCGCGCCAAGAAAGACGAAATCAGTTTCACGGTGAGTCCGCTGCCTAAGGGCCGTCAGCTGACCGGTCCGGCTGCCCCCGAGGGTATTGCCGGGGGCCTATCGCAGCTGACGCTCGAGGACGTGCGCAAGGCCGCCCCCGCGCCGCAGGCGCAGCTCTCGCACGTCAGCTACCTCACCTTCGACGGACTGCAGCTCGATCTCGCCGGGCGGCGCGACGGCGCCCACCCGCTCGTGACGATTGCGGTGAGCTCCACGGCGCCGGGCGCGACAGCCGAGGCCCAGCGCCTCGCGGCGCTGGTCAGCGGCTGGGAGTTCGAGATCCCGGACTACAAGTACACCGTGATCTTCACCCCGCTCGAGGAATTGCTGCAGAAGCCGCCGGAGCCGCCGCCCAAGGCCACGCCCGGCAAGAAGTCCGCGGGCACGCCGCCGGCCGCAGCCGCGCCGGCCATCACGCGCTAGCGACCCGCGGCCGGGGTTTGACCTGGGCCATGATGCCGAGCGGCCGGCCTTCCGGGTCGTTGAAGTGCGCCAGCCATTCCTCGCTGCCATCGGCATGGCGGTGGATCAGGTGCGGGGCTGCGGTGAACTCCACCCCGCGCGCGCGCAGCACCTCATAGGCGCTGCCGATATCCGCCACGCGCAGATACAGGATCGATTCCGGCGGCGGCTGCGCCTGCGCGCTCAGCATCAGGCGTGTCCCATCCAGGTCGAAGAACGCGAGCGAGCCGAAGCTGTACAGGTGCTTAAGACCCAGTGTCTCGGCGTACCAGCGCGCCGACTCGCTGATGTCGCGCACGGTGCGTGCGATTTGCGCGAGCGCGCCCAGCTGCAGTGGCGACGTCATCGGTTTCTCCCTCCGCTCGAGCGCGCTGCCGAGCGGCGCGCGGAACCAACGCCTGAGACCCTGCCGGTTGCCGACCCCGAGCTTGGCGACGGCGTTGGCCACATGGAACTTCACGGCGGCACGGCTGATGCCGCGGCGGGCGGCGATCTCGGTATAGCTGAGCCCGTGCTGCACGGCGTGCACTACGCGCCACTCGGCGGGCGTGAGCACATCGGCGTGCGGCGGACGCCCCCGACGCTTGCTGCGGCGCTCCGGCATCCGTCAATCCTAAGGCCGTACCCGGCGAATTACCCTCCCCCGCCCTGCCGGGACCCACCGACAGCACGGCGGCGGTCCGTCCGATGCCGCGGCACACCGCGCACGCTGCACACTCAAGCGAAGGGGGCCGCACCCCGCAACCGCAGCCGAGGAGGAGTGATGAGCGCAGTACTGCTCGCCGTGTTCAGAAATCCGGCTGATGCCGAGCAGGTGCGCGCGCACCTCGTCAAGGACGGCTTTCCCACCGACCGCGTGGAGCTCAGCGCGCGCGCGACGACCGGGCAGGTGGCGCTGCAGCCGGCGGCCACTGCGGGTGCGCGGCTCGAGCAGTATTTTCGCACCGTGCTCGGCCCGCAGGACGGGCAGGCGCTGATCGCAGCGCTCATCGAGCAGGTCGAAGCGGGCGCCGCCACCATCACGGTGCAGCCACGCGGAGACATCGAGACGAGACGCGCGCTGGAGATCCTCGAGCACGCCGGCGCGGCCGAGGTGCTGGGGCGTGATCTCGATCAGCAGGGCTTCGAGCACGCCGCAGCGACGAGCGAGCACCCCTGGGTGCGCTACCTCACCGGGGCGGATCCAGAGGGCGCGCCGCGCCGGCCGCGCTAAGAGCGCTACTGCCGCTCGAGCGTCATCACGGTCGTCTGACCGTGCTGCAGGTCCTTGTCGGTGATGACGATCGAGCGGCCATCCGCTGCTGCCGCGAGGCGGATCTCGTCAGTGACCTGACCGGCGCGGCGGTCGGTCTCCTCGAGCGTGTGATCATCGACCTTGCGCAGGCTGACGGTGGTGTGTTCCGGATCACCGCTGACCGGATATTCGCTGCCATCGAACTTGGCGCGGTAGCTCTGGCCGTTCCACTGCATGCTGAAGTCAGCGTCGGTCATCTGATAGCTGATGGTACGCAGCGCATCATCGGCATCGCTCAGCTGATCGGGTTGCCAGGATCCGGACACCGCGTGCGCGCCGCTCGGGCAGGCGGCGACGCGCCGTGCGGTGAAGGCGACCGCGGAAGCGTGCGCGGCGCTGCGATCGGTGAGACGCGCACTGAGTGTGGCGCCATCGGCGGAGACCACGTAGCTCATCGCGTAGACCTCGCGGCCGAGCTGCCGGTCGACGATCTCGACCTGCGTGGGGCTGACGACCAGCACTGCCACCGAGTCGTAGTAGGGATGACCGCTCACGGCATGCGGCACCCCGTCCGCGCGCACGCGGATTACCGGCGTGCAGCTCGCGCAGGTGTAGGTGCCTTCAGCGATCTGGAAGGTGTCGGGGGTGCCGGTTACCTTCATGGAATCCATGCGCGTCTTCCAGGTGCCATCGAATGCACTGGCGGCGAACGCGGCTGCCGGCAGCAGCAGCAGCGCGCACATTACGGTCCTCATGGGTCAAGTCCTCTTGGCGGGCTGTCCGGCGGCGATTTTATGCCGCGCGCGCCCGCCGACCAAGAGCAGCCGCGGCGCGGGAGCGGCACGGACGCTGCCGCTGCGACGCAGCCCGCGGCTGGCCGCAGCGAGTGCCGCGCGGCCGCATGGCCCGCGGCGCCTGTCGGGTGCTAACGTCGCGGCATGCACGAGGGGACTTACGAGGGCGGCTGCCTCTGCGGCGCGCTGCGCTACCGGGTGTCAGGTCCGGCGCACCACCTGTGCTATTGCCACTGCGTCTCGTGCCGCCGTGCGGCGGGGGCGACCATGGTGGCCTGGGGAACCTTTGCGCGCGCCGGCTTCACGCTCACGCGCGGCACGCTGAGCGAGCACCGCTCCTCGGATCCGGTGGTGCGTGGTTTCTGCTGCGCCTGTGGCGGCGCGCTCACCTACCGGCACACGGCGCGTCAGCAGGACATCGACGTGACGCTCGCGAGCCTGGATGCGGCCGCGCAGTTCGCTCCCACCATGCACGTGTGGGTGGCCGACAAGCTGCCGTGGGTGGTGCTCGCTGACGGTCTGCCGCAGTTCGCCGCGGCGGGCGGCGCTGCCGGCCCCTAACGCGCGCGTGCCAGCAGCGATACGGTCACCAGTGCGAGCAGTGCCGTCGGCAGCCAGGCGAGCACCACCGGGTTCAGGTTAAAGACCACCGTGCCACTCTCGATCAGGCGCTGCAGCAGGAAGAAGCCGATGCCCAGCAGCAGTCCCATGGTCATGCGCGCGCCGACGCCGGCCGAGCGCAGCGAGCCGAGCACGAACGGAATCGCCAGCAGCACCGCAAAAGCCACCGCGACCGTGCGCGCGATGCGCGACCAGAATGCGAACACGTAGTCGCGCGCGTCCAGCCCGTTGGCGCGGCAGTAAGTGATCAGCCGCCACAGCGCGCGGCTGGTGAGTTGCTTCGGATCTTCGACCGCCAGCCCGAGAAACCCGGCGGTGACGTTGGATTCCAGCAGCTTCTCGCCCGGCGGGCGCGTGCTGACCGTGTCGCCCTCGAAACGCGACTCGGTGTAATCGCTCAGCGACCACTTGCCCTTGGCACCGGCGATCGCGCGGTTGGCGTGACCGAGCGCCAGCAGGCGGTGATCGCTCGAGAGCTGGAAGATCTGCATGCTGCCGAACTGGCGCTCGCTCGACTGGCCGGCGACGTTCAGGATCAGGTCGCCGTCGCGCACCCAGGCGCTGCCAAAGCCGAAACTGGCGTTACTCAGTTTGCTGAATGCCTTCTGTTCGCGCGCCGCCTGCTGCAGCGGCGGGGCGAGAAATTCACCCAGCAGTACCTCGAACAGCACCAGCAGGAGCCCGGCGACCAGTGCGTAGCTCGCCAGCCGTGCGATCGATATGCCGGTGGCGCGCACCACGGTGAGCTCACTGCCGCGGGCGAGCGCGCCCAGCCCGAGCAGCGCCCCGATCAGCGCGGTGATCGGCAGCACTTCGTAAGCGAGCTGCGGCAGATTCATGAGCGTGTTCCAGAAGGCGGTGAGTGCGCTGTAATGGCCGACGCCGATGTCGTCCTGCTGATCGATGAACAGGGCGAGCGCCCCCAGCACCAGGAACACCGCCATCACCAACAGCACCGCGCCGAGGATGGCGCGCACGATATAGCGATCGAGGATGCTCACGGCGTACGCCGATAGCGCAGGCGCTGCGCCAGCGCGGGACCCAGGATCACCAGCAGTGCGAGCAGAATCACCGCCAGGTGCGTCCACCACAGCCCGAGGAACGGCGGCAGCGCGCCGCGCGCGATCCAGGTCTTGCCGGCGGCGGCGAGGTTGTAATAGAGGAAGAAGATCAGCACGGCGAGCCACACGCGCGCATAGCGCCCCTGGCGCGGCCGCAGCCGTGAGAGCGGTACGGCGATCAGGGCGAGCACCAGGCACATGATCGGTAGCGCGATGCGCCACTGCAGTTCGGCGCGCTCGCCCGCATCCTGCGAGCGCCACAGGCTGTCGCTCGGGCGGCCTTCCAGATCACGCACCGCATCGCTGAAGGTCGGCACCGGCACCGGCACCACGTGTTCCGCGAAGCGCACCATGCGGAACTCGGCACTGCCGGGTACGCCCTCGAAACGCTCGCCGTCATAGAGCGTGATGATGTGCGTGGTGCCATCGGTGGTGACGGTGTGGCGCGCGTGCTGGGCGAGTGCCACCTCCACTAGCGGGCCGCGGTTGCGTTCGAGGAACACGCGCCCGAGCATGCCGTCCTTAGCAACCTCCTGTGCGAACACCACCGCATTGCCACCGATGAAGCTGCGGAACTTCCCCGGGACGATGGGCGCGAACTGGCCGGCATGCAGTGCCTCGTTGCGCAGACTCAACGCGCGGGCGGTCGCTGCCGGCGCGAGTACCAGGCTGAGCCAGGCGAGGCCCGCGGCTACCAGCAGAGCGAGCAGCACCACCGGCAGGTAGAGCGTCCGCGGTCCCACCCCGCAGGCCAATGCCGACGCCATTTCACTGTCGTGATACAACCGCCCGAAGGCCAGCACCACGCCGAGCAGCAGGCCGACGGGCACCACCAGCGACAGGTACTGCAGCGCACCCAGGCCGATCAGCTCGAGCACCATGCTCTGCGGATACTGATTGGCGGCCGCGCGCTCCAGCACCCCGACCACCTCATTGGCGAACAGGATGACCAGCAGGACGCCGGTCACGGCCAGCCAGGCGAGCGCGACCTCTCGCAATACATAGCGGGCCAGGATGCTGTTTCGCAAAGTCGCTGCGCCTCGCGCCCCCGGAACCCCGGCGGCGTATTGGGTTACACTTGACGCCGTTTGCATCCGTACGCGCGCGGTAAGCGCTGAAGAATACGAACCGGATACGGGCGCATCAGAGCCGCGAATAAGGTAAAGCAGACGCTCGCGAGCCTCAACGGCATTGGGGGAATCGGCATGGAATTTGGGGTCTGGACAAAGGGATTGGCGACGCTCGCCGTGGACTGCCTGGTCCTCGGAGTGTTCGAGGAAGGCGAGCTCGGCGGCGAGGGACGCAGTGTCGACATCGCCTGCGGCGGGCGGCTGAAGAAGCTGCTCGCGCGCGGTGACTTCGCCGGCCGTGCCGGCGACACTTTGCTGGTGGGCGACCTGCCGGGGCTGTCCGCCACCCATGTGCTGCTCACCGGGCTCGGGACCCGCAAGCAGTTGAGCCGGCGCAGCTACCGCAAGGCCTGCGGCACGGCCGCGGCCGCCCTCACGCGCACGCGCATCGGCAGCTGTGCGCTGGCGCTCGAGCGCCCCGAGGCGCGCCAGCTCGATGACTACTACCTCGGCCGCATCGTGGCCGAGGTGGTGAGCGGCGCGCTCTACCGCATCAACGATCTGAAGACCGGCCGCAAGCCCCCACCGCCGGCGCTCAGCAAGGTGCTGATCGGACCGGTGCGCAAGCCGGCCGCGGCCCACAAGGGACTCGCCGACGGTGCGGCGGTGGCCGCGGCGATGAACATCCAGCGCGATCTCGCCAACCTGCCGGCCAATGTGTGCACCCCGAGCTATCTCGCCGAGCAGGCGCGCGCACTCGCCAAGCGTCAGCCCCAACTCAAGGTGAAAGTGCTCGACGAGGCGGCCATCCGCCGCGAAAAGATGGGCTGCCTGCTGGCGGTCTCGCAGGGCAGCCGTCAGCCGCCGCGCTTCATCGTGCTCGAGTATCAGGGCGGCAAGAAAGACCAGGCGCCGGTGGTGCTGGTCGGCAAGGGCGTCACCTTCGACAGCGGCGGCATCTCGCTCAAGGATCCGCCGGGCATGGACGAGATGAAATTCGACATGAGCGGCGCCGCCGCGGTCATCGCCACGCTCACTCTGGCCGCGCAGCTGCGCCTGCCGTTGCACGTGGTCGGGCTGGTGGCGGCGGTGGAGAACATGCCGGGCGGCAAGGCGGTCAAGCCGGGCGACATCGCCACCAGCGCCTCCGGACTGACCGTGGAGATTCTCAACACCGACGCCGAGGGCCGCCTGATCCTCTCGGACGCGTTGCATTACGCGCGGCGCTTCCACCCGGAGGTGGTGATCGACATCGCCACGCTCACCGGCGCCTGCGTGATCGCGCTCGGCCACCACCATGCCGGTCTCATGAGCAATGACGCGCCGCTGGCGCGTGAGCTGTTCGAGGCCGGGCAACGCTCCGACGACCGCTGCTGGCAGCTGCCACTCACCGACGAATACGCCGAGCAGCTGAAGAGCAACTTCGCCGACTTCGCCAACGTCGGCGGCCGCGATGGCGGCGCCATCACCGCGGCGACCTTCCTCGGCAAGTTCACCCAGGGCCTGCGCTGGGCGCATCTCGATATTGCCGGCACCGCCTATCAGGGCGGTGTGCAGAAAGGCAGCACCGGGCGGCCGACGCCGCTGCTCGCGGACTTCCTGCTGCAGCGCGCGGGCCGCTGAGCGCACACGCCGCCTTAAACCGCGCGCGCGGGGCGCGGCGGCCCGGCGGGCTGCCGAAAGCGCCCCGGCCGCTATAATCCCCGCCGATGGACAAGGTGTACGCGCCGCAGGATATCGAGCGGCGCATCTACGAACGCTGGGAATCCCACGGCTGGTTCGCGCCAAGCGGCCACGGCGAGCCCTATTGCATCGTCATTCCGCCGCCGAACGTCACCGGTACCCTGCACATGGGGCACGCCTTCCAGCACACCCTCATGGACACTCTCACCCGCTACCAGCGCATGCGCGGCCGCGACACGCTCTGGCAGCCGGGTACCGACCACGCCGGCATCGCCACCCAGATGGTGGTCGAGCGGCAGCTGAACGCCCAGGGACTCAAGCGCAGCGAGATGACGCGCGAGCAATTCGTCGCGCGCGTGTGGCAGTGGAAAGAACAGTCCGGCGACACCATCAGCGCGCAGATGCGCCGCCTCGGCGACTCGGTCGACTGGGCACGCGACCGCTTCACGATGGACCCCGGCCTGTCGCGCGCGGTGACCGAGGTGTTCGTGCGCCTGTACGAGGACGGGCTCATCTACCGCGGCCAGCGCCTGGTGAACTGGGACCCGGTGCTGCTCACCGCGTTGTCCGATCTGGAAGTCGAGGCGAGCGAGGAGGACGGGCAGCTGTGGCACCTGCGGTATCCGCTCACTGACGGTTCCGGTCACGTGGTGGTCGCCACCACGCGCCCCGAGACCCTGTTGGGCGATACCGCGGTCGCGGTGAATCCCACGGACGAACGCTACCGCCACCTGATCGGGGCGCGCGTGCACCTGCCGCTGGCGGAGCGCGACATCCCGGTGATTGCGGATGCTTACGTCGATCCCGAGTTCGGTTCGGGCGTCGTCAAGATCACCCCGGCGCACGATTTCAACGATTACGAGATCGGCCAGCGCCACAAACTCGAGCAGATCAACATCTTCACCCCGCGCGCCACGCTGAACGAGGCGGTGCCGCAGCGCTTCCGCGGCCTCGACCGCCTGGTGGCGCGCGAGCGCGTCGTCGCGGAACTGGCGGCGGCGGGGCTGCTCGAGCGCACCGACAAGCACCGCCTGGTGGTGCCGCGCGGTGATCGCAGCGGCGCGGTGCTCGAACCCTATCTCACCGACCAGTGGTACGTACGCATCGCACCGCTGGCGGCCCCGGCGCTCGCGGCGGTGGAGGCGGGCCGTACGCGCTTCGTGCCGGAGAACTGGACGCGGACCTACTACGAGTGGATGCGCAACATTCGCGACTGGTGCATCAGCCGCCAGCTGTGGTGGGGTCATCGCATCCCGGCCTGGTATGACGCGGACGGTCGGGTGTACGTCGGCCGCAGCGAAGAGGAGGTACGCGCACACCACGGGCTCGCAGCGCAGGTCGCGCTGCGGCAGGACGCGGACGTGCTCGACACCTGGTTCTCATCCGCGCTGTGGCCATTCTCGACCCTCGACTGGCCGCAGGCCAACAGTGCGCTCGCGCGCTTCTACCCCGGCAGCGTGCTGGTGACCGGCTTCGACATCATTTTCTTCTGGGTCGCGCGCATGCTGATGATGGGGCTCAAATTCATGGGTGATGTGCCGTTCCGCGACGTGTACATCACCGGGCTGATCCTTGACGAGCACGGCGACAAGATGTCCAAGTCCAAGGGCAACGTCATCGACCCGCTCGACATCGTCGATGGCATCGCGCTCGAGGCGCTGATCGCCAAGCGCACCAGCGGGCTGATGCAGCCGCAACTCGCCCCGACGATCGACAAGGCGACACGCCGCCAGTATCCACAGGGCATCGCCGCGCACGGCACCGACGCCCTGCGCTTCACCTTCGCGGCACTGGCGGCACCGAGCCGCGAGATCCGCTTCGACCTGGCGCGGGTCGGCGGCTACCGCAACTTCTGCAACAAGCTGTGGAACGCGGCGCGCTTCGTGACCCTCGCACTCGGCGAATATGCGCCGCAGGCGCAGCAGCCGCTGCAGCTCTCGATCGCCGACCGTTGGATCCGCGCGCGCTTCGGCCGCATGCTGGGCACGCTCGAGCGCGCACTCGCCGACTATCGCTTCGATTACCTGGCGAACGCGCTGTACGAGTTCACCTGGTATGACTTCTGTGACTGGTATCTGGAGCTCACCAAGCCGCTGCTGCAGGCCGACAGCGTCTCCGCCGCCGCGCGCCGCGGCACCCAGCACACGCTGGCGCAGATCCTCGAGGCACTGCAACGCGCGCTGCATCCGCTCATGCCGTTCATCACCGAGGAGATCTGGCAGCGCGTGGCGCCGCTGGCCGGCATGAGTGGGCCGAGCGTGATGCTGCAGCCCTACCCGGTGGCAGCCGATTTCCCCGCCGATGAGGAGGCCGAGCGCGAGGTGGCCTGGGTGCAGGCGTTCGTGCTCGCGGTGCGGCAGATCCGCGGCGAGATGAACATCAGTCCGGGCCGGCGCATCCCGGTGCTGCTGAAAGGCGCGCGCGCCGAGGACGAGCGCCTGCTGGCGCGTCATCGCGCCTGGCTCGAGCGGCTCGCCGGACTCGAGAGCCTGACGCTGCTCGGCCCGGAGGCCGCAGCGCCGCAGGCGGCGGTGGCGCTGCTCGGCGCGCTCACCATCCTGGTGCCGATGGCCGGCCTGATCGATGCCAGCGCCGAGGCCGAGCGCCTCGGCAAGCTGCTGGCACGCGCCGAGAGTGATCTCGCCAAGACGCGCGGGCGGCTGGCAAACGCCGAGTTCGTGCGCGGCGCACCGCCGGCCGTGGTCGCCACCGAGCGGCAGCGCGCGCAGGAGCTCGAGCGCACCGCCAGCGGGCTCGCGGCTCAGCTCGAGCGCGTGCGCGGACTTGCCGCCTCATGAGCGCCGCGCTCCTCGAGGCCGATCCGGACGCCCTGGCGCAGGCGCTCGCCACGCTCGAGCAGGTCATTCTCGGCAAGCCGCAGCAGATCCGCCTGTGTCTGGCGTGCCTCCTGGCGCGCGGGCACCTGCTCATCGAGGACGTCCCCGGAGTCGGCAAGACCACGCTCGCGCACGCGCTCGCGCACGTGCTCGGCTTGGTATGGCAGCGCGTGCAGTTCACCAGCGACCTGCTACCGGCGGACATCATCGGCGTATCGGTGTTCGACCGCGCCAGCCAGAAATTCCACTTCCGTCGCGGTCCGATCTTCACCCAGCTGCTGCTCGCCGATGAGGTCAACCGTGCGAGCCCGCGCACTCAGAGCGCGCTGCTCGAGGCGATGGAGGAACGGCAGGTGAGCGTCGATGGCACGACCTATGTGTTGCCCGAGCCGTTCTTCGTGGTGGCGACGCAGAACCCGCACGAGCAACTCGGCACTTTCAGCCTGCCGGAGTCGCAGCTCGACCGCTTCCTGATGCGCGTCACTCTCGGCTACCCGGACGCCGCGCACGAGCGCGAGCTGCTGCGCGGCGGCGAGCGGCGCGAACTGCTGCCGGCACTCACGCCGGCTTTGTCCGCCTCCGGTGTCATCGCGCTGCAGCGCGCGGTGCGCACGGTGCACGTGGCCGAGCCGCTGCTCGATTACCTGCAGGCGCTCATCGCGCGCACGCGCGATGCCAGCGAACTCAAGCTCGGGCTCTCACCGCGCGCCGGCCAGGCGCTGATCCGCGCCGCGCAGGCCTGGGCCTACCTCGCCGGGCGCGCCGCGGTGCTGCCCGAAGACGTGCAGGCGGTGCTGCCCGCGGTGGTCGCGCACCGGCTCGAGCGGCGCGACGCCGCGCTGGAGGCTGCCAGCGATCTCGCGCAGGAGATGATCCGCGCGGTGGCCGTGCCGCTGTAAGAGTGGCAGCGCCCCTGACAGCGCGCGCCGCACGGCCGTGGCCGCCGCTGCAATTCCTGCGCGCGCAGCTGGCGCAGTGGATGCGCCGCCGTCAGGGCCTGGACCGGCTGCCGGTGCGCCTGGAGCGGCGGCGGCTGTACATCCTGCCGACCCGTGCTGGGCTCGCCTACGGCGCACTGCTGTTGCTCATGCTGCTCGCCGGCCTCAACTATTCCAACAGTCTGACGCTGTTCCTGACTTTCCTGCTGGTGGCGTTCGCGCTGGTAGTGATGCAGCTGTGCCACCGCAACCTGCTCGGCACCGAGGTGAGCGCGCTGCTGCCGGCGCCGGTGTTTGCCGGCGGTCAGGGGCGGGTGCTGCTCACCCTGGGTAACCGCGCTGGCGAGCCGCGCCTGCGTCTCGAGGCGACACTGCCGCGCGGCACGGCGGTGAGCGCGGACGTGCCGCCGGGTGCTCAGCGGCGCCTGGAGCTGCTGCTCGCGGCGCCGCGCCGCGGAGTGCTGCACATCGAGCGGATCAAGATCGCCACCGCGCATCCGTTCGGCCTGTTCCGCGCCTGGACCTGGGTGCACACGCCCATCGAGATGCTGGTCTACCCGCAGCCGCGCGGCAGCCTGCCGCTGCCGGTCGAGAGTGGCGGCCGTCCGGGCCTGCGCGCCGCCCCCAACGCCGGCGGTGACGAGTGGGCCGGCCTGCGCCACTTCCGCGACGGCGACTCACCGCGCCAGGTCGACTGGAAAGCGTACGCGCGCGAGGCGCCGCTGCTGGTGAAGGAATACCTGCAGGGGAGCGCGGAGCTGCGCTGGCTGGATTTCACCCAGCTCGCCGGCACCGACACCGAGGCCAAGCTCGCCCAGCTCAGCCGCTGGGTCGTGAGCGGCGAGGCGAGCGGCGAGCGCTACGGCCTGCTGCTGCCGGGAACCGCGCTCGCGCCCGACCGCGGACCGGAGCATCGGCATCGCTGTCTGGCCGCGCTCGCCCTCTATCCGGCCGATGAACGCTGAGGCCGCACGCCTCGCCCGCGCGCCCGCGGAAGCGCCGGCACCGCTTTGGTGGGTGTGCGCCGCATTTGCCGGTGGCGTGCTGCTGCACCTCGACCGCATGCCGCCGTGGGCGAGTGCCAGCGCGCTCATCCTCATCCTCTGGCGCATTTTCAACGCGCGCAGCCCCTGGTACCCGGGCATCGCCGCACGCGCAGGCCTCGCCCTGACGCTGGTCGCGATCGTGCTGCTGCGTTTCCACACACTGAACGGACTGGCCGCCGGTACGACCCTCCTGATGCTGATGGCAGCACTGAAGCTGCTGGAGACGCGCCGCGCGCGTGACCAGCTGGTGCTGCTCGCCGCCGCGCTGTTCCTGCTGGTCGCCGCCTGCCTCGATCGCCAGGACCTGGTGCGTGCGCCGCTCTATGCCCTGGAGGCGTGGCTGTGCTGCGCGGCGCTCGCGGTGGTGGCTTACCCAGGTTTCACGCCTGGCGCGGCACTGCGCCTCGCCGGCCGCGCCCTGCTCCTGGCGCTGCCGCTCGCGCTGCTGCTGTTCGTCTTCTTCCCGCGCCTGCCGGGGGCGTTCTGGGCCATTCCGCGCGGCGAGCTGGCAGTGACCGGGCTGTCGGACACCATGAACCCGTTCGGCATCGGCCAGCTGGCCAGCAGCTACGATCCGGCGTTCCGCGCCTGGTTCAGCGGCGCACCGCCGCCGCCCGAAGAGCGTTACTGGCGCGGGCCGGTGCTGCACGAGTTCGACGGCTACAGCTGGCGACGCGGCTACGGTTTGTTCCATGCCAGCCCGCCGCTGCAGTTCGTCGGCAGCGCGTACCGTTATCGCCTGGTGCTGGAGCCGACCTACCGCCATTTCTGGTTCGCGCTCGACACGCCGGTGCAATCGCCCGACCCGCGGGTGCTGCTCACCTTCGACCGTCAGCTGTTCGCGACCGAGCCGGTCGACGTCCCGGTGAGTTACCTCGGCGTCTCCTACACCCATCTGCGCAGCAATGCGCCGCTGCCGCCGGACCAGCGCCGCACTGACAGTGCGCTGCCGGCGGGCGGCAATCCGCGCAGTCGCGCGCTCGCCCAGCAGCTGCGCGCGCAGGCGCCCTCGGATGCAGCGTACGTCGAGGGGGTGCTCGGCTTCCTGCGCAACGGCGGCTTCGTCTACTCACTCGAGCCGGAGGTTCTCGGCGCCGACCCGGTGGACCAGTTCCTGTTCCGCACGCGCACCGGTTTCTGCGGCCACTACGCCTCCGCCTTCGTGGTGCTGATGCGCGCGGCGGGCGTGCCCGCGCGGGTCGTCACCGGTTATCTCGGCGGCGAGTGGAACCCGGCGGGTTACCTGCTCGTGCGCCAATCGGAAGCGCACGCCTGGGCCGAGGTGTGGCTGCCCAGCGGTGGCTGGACGCGCGTGGATCCGACGGCGGTGGTGGCACCCGAGCGTCTACGCTACGGCGTCATCGATCTGATGCCGGACTCACTGCCGGCACGTGCGCGGCTGCTGCACGCCTCACCCTGGCTCGCCGCACTGCTGCAGCGCTGGGACGCCGCCAACGCCCTGTGGAGCGAGCGCGTGGTCAAATTCGACTACGGCTCGCAGCTGAATCTGCTGGCGCGGCTCGGTATTCACACGCCCAGCGCGCGCCTGCTGGGCTGGGCGTTCATGGCGGCACTGTGCGTGTGGCTGGTGGCAGTCGGCTGGTATTTCAGCCGTGGTGCGCGCCCGGCGCGTGCCGACGCGCTGGCACGCGCCTACGCGCGGCTGTGCCGCAAACTCGCGCACGCCGCGCTGCCGCGTGCTGCGCACCAGGGACCCTGCAGCTATGCCGCGGAACTGAGCGCAGGCCATCCGCAGCTGGCCGCGCGGGTGCAGCCGCTGCTGGAGCTGTACGCGCAGCTGCGCTACGGGCCGCCGACGCCGGCCACGCAGGCGCGTGACATCGCCGACTTCGCGCGCCGCGTCGCGCGGCTGCGCCTGCCGCGCGCCGTCACGCGCTCCAGGGGCGTCGCGACCGTCAGACGGACTTGAAGCCGATCTTGGCGTGCGTGCCGTCGCAGAATGGCTTGTTGGCACTGCCACCGCAGCGGCACAGGTAGGTCGAGGTGACGCGCGCCAGCGCGCGCCCGGTGCCGCTCACGATCTCGAGATTGCCGCGCACGCGCAGCGGACCGTTGCTCTGCGGGTCGATGGCGAGCACGCCGTCGCGTGCCGCCAGCATGTCAGTGTTGCCGGTGGGCGGCTCGCCGGTCGCGCTGAAGCCGATCGCGTGATGCGAGCCGTCGCAGTAAGGCTTGTTTTTGGACGCACCGCAGCGGCATAGCGTCGCGCGGAATCCAGCCGGCGCGCCGTCGATCTGCAGCTGCGCGCGCAAGGCGTACGGGCCGCCCTCGCGCACGCTGGCGAGATTCACCGGCGGTGCCTGTTCCTGCGGGCCGTCATCGAGGCGCTGGTAACGGATGGCGCCCGACGGGCAGGCATGCGCAACTTCCACCAGAGCCTCCACCGGCATGGCATCGGGGTGGATCCACGGGCCCGTCACGTTGGCGAGAAACACCTGCGGTGCCCAGGTGACGCAGAAGCGTGAGTGGATGCAGCGCCGCGTCTCGAACTGCAACTCGAGTTTCTGGCCACGGGCGCGCTCGACCCCGTCGCTGAGTGCGGCAGAGGCCGGCAGATTCGCCGGCACTGCCGCAGCGGCTGCCGCAGCGGTGGTGGCGGCCGGCGCGGGCGGCAGGCCCGCTGCTGCGCTCAGATCGAATCCCGTGAGCGCCTGCGCGGCAAGTGCCCGCAACCGCTCCGCCGCGGCCCGGGCGCGCGCATCGCCGTCGGCTGCGAGTGCGGCGCCCGCGGCGGCCAGCTGCGCAAAGCGCTCGACGAACAGTCGGCGCGCGCCCGCACCGGGCGGCAGCGCGCCGGTGTCGCGCGGGGCGATGAACGACACGCCGGCGTTGCAGTGCGGGTTGGAGGGACCGGCCGGCAGGCGCGCAGCGCGTTCGGCCAGCGGCATCAGCGCCTGCATGAGTCCGATCGCCAGATCCACCACCAGAGACTTCTCCGCGCCCGGGCCGCGCAGCACGTAGCTATAGGCCAGCAGGCGCAGCATGAGGGCGTAGCAGGCGTTGGCCAGGTCGACGGTGGCGAACGCCACCGGGTCCTCAATCCACACGCGCCCTTCCGGGCGCGGCGGGCGCCGCAGTACCGGATTGGTCGCGGCGGGAAACGCCGGCGTAAAGCCGGGATTGCGCGCGCGCAGCTGCTGCAGCTCGCTGCGCACGCTCAGAAATTTCTGGTAATGCGAGTCGACCGAATCGCGCGGCGCCCCCTCGCCTTGCGTGATGATGGCATCGAACGCCGCGAGCGCGGTCTTCAGGCAGCGCACCGGCCGCGCACCCGGCAGGTTGACTTCCGCAGGCGACAGCTGCAGCGCCGGGTCACCGTCGAAGGCCGCCGGCTCGCCGTAATGCTCGACGAACTCGTGCAGTCCGACACCCAGACAGTGATAGAACGCGCCGACCGTGTCGTAGTCGCGGCCCATCGGCGTCAGATGCGCACGGTCGCTGCCGCGCACGTAGCTGCGCTCGTAGGCGAAGCCGGCGCCCTCGCGCTCATCCGAGCCGTGCGGCCGCTCGAGGAAAACGAAATGCTGGAGCGTGTCGGCGTTGAACGGCGCAAGTTTGACGACGATGCTTGCCGGCAGGTAGCCCGGGTCGAGTGGAAAGTTGGTGCGGCCGATGCGCGGGCCGCCGCCGAGGGCAGCGGTGACGTTCCACACCGCCGCGAGATGCGCCATCTCCTCCACCGCCACGTTGATGAGCACCCGCTGCCAGCGCTGCACCGCGCCGGTTTCCGCCTCGCTCAGTCCCTCCGCCGGCCCGTCGCGCAGACTCGCCGCCGCGTACAGGTAGGTACACATGAGGTTGTGCTCAAGCTCCGCGGCCTCATACAGCTGCTGCACCAGAATCTCGCGCTGCAGGTAGGGGCTGGGGAGAGTCGCGACGTCGTTCATGGGAGCTCCGCGCTAGGCCGCCTATGTCGCACAAAACGGCCGTGTGCGCCATCCCTCCGAAGCATCGCGCCGCTCAGGTGGCCGCGTGCTCGCGCGTCTCGCGGAAGCGGATGTCGGGCCAGCGTTCCAGCGTCAGCTCGAGATTGACGCGCGAGGGCGCAAGATAGACCAGTGCGCCGCTGTGGTCCAAGGCGAGGTGGTCGTAAGCGCGCGCGCGAAACTCTTCGAGCTTGCGGGCATCGGCGCTGTCGACCCAGCGCGCGGTGTAGACGGTCACCGGATCGAACACGCACTGCACGCCGTACTCATCCTGCAAGCGGAAAGCCACCACCTCGAACTGCAGCTGACCCACCGCGCCCAGCAGCATATCGTTGTTGCGCAGCGGCCGGAACAGCTGCGTGGCACCCTCCTCGCACAGCTGCGACAGTCCTTTCTGCAGCGCCTTCATCTTGAGCGGATCCTTCAGCACCGCGCGGCGGAAGATCTCGGGAGCAAAGTTGGGCACGCCGGTAAAGCTCAGGTGCTCGCCCTGCGTGAAGGTGTCGCCGATGTTGATGGTGCCGTGGTTGTGCAGGCCGATGATGTCACCGGCGTAGGCTTCCTCGGCTTGGGCGCGCTCGGCCGCCATGAAGGTGAGCGCATCGGCGACCCGCACTTCCTTGTCGAGCCGCACGTGAAACAGCCGCATGCCACGCACATAGCGCCCGGCGCACAGGCGCAGGAAGGCGATGCGGTCGCGGTGCGCGGGGTCCATGTTGGCCTGGATCTTGAACACGAAGCCGGCGAGCGCGCGCTCGTGCGGCTCGACGCTGCGCTCGCGCGCCGCGCGTGGCAGCGGTCGCGGCGCATGCGCGGCGAACGCCGCCAGCAGCTCCTCGACGCCGAAGTTGTTGATCGCCGAACCGAAGAACACCGGCGTCTGCCGCCCGGCGAGGTACTCGGCTTCAGCGAAGCTCGCAGTGGCGCCGCGCACCAGTTCGATCTCCTCGCCGAAGGCGCGCGCCTGCTCGCCGAGGAAAGCCTGCGCCGGCGCGCTCGCCAGGCCGTCGATGGTGCGGTTCTCGCCCACCCGGCCGCGCTCGCCGGCGCTGTAGACGTAAATGCGGTCCTCGCCCAGGTGATAGATGCCGCGCAGCTCGCGGCCCATGCCGATCGGCCAGGTGAGCGGTGCCGTGCGGATGCGCAGCACGGTCTCGATCTCATCCAGCAGCTCGATCGGCGGCCGGCCGTCGCGGTCGAGCTTGTTGATGAATGTCATGATGGGCGTGTCGCGCAGTCGGCACACTTCCATCAGCTTGATGGTGCGCTCTTCCACGCCCTTGGCGCAGTCGATGACCATGAGCGCGGAATCCACCGCGGTGAGAGTGCGGTAAGTGTCCTCGGAGAAGTCTTCGTGGCCGGGCGTGTCCAGCAGGTTGACGATCACCTCGCGGTACGGGAACTGCATCACCGAGGACGTCACCGAGATGCCGCGCTGCTGCTCGAGCCGCATCCAGTCGGAAGTGGCGTGGCGCGCGGCCTTGCGGCCCTTGACGGTGCCCGCCATTTGGATCGCGCCGCCGAACAGCAACAGCTTCTCGGTGAGCGTGGTCTTGCCGGCGTCGGGGTGCGAGATGATCGCAAACGTGCGGCGCCGATCGATCTCGGCAGTCAGGTCAGCCATGCGGCTCAGTCTAAGTGGTCGCGCGGCGCGCCGCGCCGAGCACGCGCCGCAGCACGGCCGCGTCTTCGCGGCCGCCGACCGCCTGATAGTAGCCGCGGCGCATGCCGACCTGTTCGAAACCGCACGCCAGGTACAGCCGGATCGCGCTGGTGTTGGTTGGACGCACTTCGAGGAATGCCTCGGCCATGCCGGCGGCGGCGGCGCGCTCGAGCAGCGAGTCGAGCAGCCGCCGGCCGACGCCGCGACAGCGGAACTCGGCGCCGACGCACAGGTTGAGGATGTGGGCCTCGCCGGCACCGAAGCTCATGACGCCGTAGGCCATCACCTGGCGATTCGCGGTCATCACCCGGCAGACGTAGCCGACCCGCAGACAGTCGCGGAAAATGCCCTCGCTCCAGGGAAACTGATAAGCGGCGCGCTCGATCGCAACCACCTCGGCGATGTCGCTCACCCGCATCGGTCGGATCAATAGCTCGGGTGCCAGCAGTTCAGGAGCGGTTGCCATCGACGCTCATACCTTGCAGCTGTTGCTGATACACGCCGCGCGCGAACTTCAGATCCTCCCAGGCTTTGCGCTTGTCGCCCGGGGTGCGCAGCAGATAGGCGGGATGATACGTGACGACAAGCGGAGTGTTGAGTGCCCCGAAGCGATGCACCCGGCCGCGCAGCCGCCCGAGCGGCGCAGCCGTTGCCAGCAGGTTCTGCGCGGCGATGCGCCCGACCGCCAGCATGATCTTTGGCTGCAGCAGCGCAATCTGTCGAATCAGGTATGGCAGACAGGCAGCGACTTCCTCGGGCTTGGGATCGCGGTTGCCGGGCGGACGGCTCTTGAGCACGTTGGCGATATAGACGTTGTCGTGGCGGTCGAGGCCGATGGCGCGCAGCATGGCATCCAGCAGCTGTCCGGCCGCGCCGACGAACGGCTCGCCGCGCCGGTCCTCTTCCGCGCCGGGGGCTTCACCGATCACCAGCCAGTCCGTGCGCGTCGGCCCGACGCCGAGGACCCCCTGGGTGCGTGTGAGGTGCAGCGGGCAACGCGTGCACTGCGCCACTTCGGTGCGCAACGCCGCCCATGCCGCGTTCGCGTCCACGGGCGCTGCCGCCCCCGGCGAGGGCTGCGGCGCGCCCTCCGGTGCCGCAGGCGCCCTCACCTGCGCCGGCATCGGCGCGCGGGCACGCGCCACCCACAGGTCGATGCCGAGTGCCGCCAGATACTGCTGCCGCACGCTGCCGCCCATGCGCTCAGCCGCTCGGCGCGGGCGCACCGCGCACCAGGCGCCGCAGCCGCCGCCCGACCCACAGCAGCGGTGCCGACAGCGCATAGGTGCCGAACATGGCGAGCAGCATGGTGGGCGGGTCGACCGCGATCAAAAGGAAGGCGATCGGCACCAGCACCATGTAGACGAAGCGGATGCGCCGGTCGAGGTCGAACTGTTTGAAGCTCGGGTAGCCGAAGCGGCTCACCATGAGCGCGCCAGCGCTCGCCGTCAGCACGAACGCGCAGATCAGTCCGGTGAGCCCCGGCTCGTGCCAGTCGCTGACGAACCAGACGAACGCCGCCACGATCGCCGCCGCCGACGGGCTCGGCAGCCCCTCGAAGTAGCGCTTGTCCGCGCTCGCGGCGCGGGCATTGAAGCGTGCCAGGCGCAGGGCCGCCGCGGCGACGTAGAAGAAGCAGGCGAGCCAGCCGAAGCGCCCCCAGTGGCGCCCGTATTCAGCGATGCGCACCACGCCCCACTGGTAGGCCACGATCGCCGGCGCCACGCCGAAGGACAACATGTCGGCGAGGCTGTCGTACTCCTTGCCGAAGGCGCTCTCGGTGCGCGTCAGGCGGGCGATGCGGCCATCGAGCGTGTCGAACACCATGGCGAAGAAGATCGCGATGCCGGCGAAATGGAAGTGCTTGTCGATGGCGGCGACCACCGCGTAGAAGCCGGAGAACAGGCAGGCGGTGGTCAGCAGGTTCGGCAGCAGGTAAATGCCCTTGCCGCGCGGCCGCGCGTATTCGTCGGTCTCGGTTGCCACGCCGGCCATTTTATCAGGGGGGTCCTGCTAAGATGCCAGCTTCCCACCGGCAACGAATGCGACCTCGGGCGATGCGGCTGTCCCAGTATCCGATCAACACCTTGAAAGAGACCCCCGCCGAGGCGGAGGTCATCAGCCACCAGCTCATGCTGCGCGCCGGACTGGTGCGGCGCCTGGCGGGCGGCCTGTACAGCTGGCTGCCCATGGGCCTGCGCGTGCTGCAGAAGGTGGAGCGCATCATCCGCGAGGAGATGAACCGCGCCGGCGCGCTCGAGCTGGTGATGCCGGTGATCCAGCCGGCGGAGCTGTGGCAGGAGTCCGGCCGCTGGGGCGACTACGGACCCGAACTGCTGCGCATGAAGGACCGCCACCAGCGCGACTTCGTCGCCGGTCCCACCCACGAGGAGGTGATCACCGACATCGCGCGGCGCGAGCTGCAGAGCTATCGCCAGCTGCCGGTGAACTTCTACCAGATCCAGACCAAGTTCCGCGACGAAGTGCGGCCGCGTTTCGGCGTCATGCGCGCGCGCGAGTTCATCATGAAGGACGCCTATTCCTTCCACCTCGACCAGCGCTCGCTGGAAGCCGGCTACCGCGCCATGTACGAGGCTTACACGCGCATCTTCACGCGCACCGGGCTGAAATTCCGCGCGGTGCGCGCCGACTCGGGCGCCATCGGCGGCGATGTCTCGCAGGAATTCCACGTACTGGCCGCCTCCGGCGAGGATGCGATCGTGTTCTCCGACGGCGATGACTACGCCGCCAATCTCGAGGCCGCCGCCGCCCTGCCGCCGCGCACGCCGGCCGCGGAGCCGCGCGAGCTGCTGCGCCCGGTGAGCACCCCCGGGGCGCGCACCATCGCCGACCTCGCCCAGTTCCTCGAGGTCGAGCCGGCGCGCTGCATCAAGACACTGCTCGTCGCGGGCAAGGACGGCGGGGTGGTGGCGCTGGTGGTGCGCGGCGATCACGAGCTGAACGCGGTCAAGGCGCAGAAGCTGCCCGAAGTGGCGAGCCCGCTGCGCCTGGCGAGCCCCGAGCAGGTGCTCGCGGCGACCGGCACCGAGCCCGGCTACGTCGGCGTCGTCGGTCTTAAGTGCCCGCTGTATGCCGATCACAGTGCGCTCGCGCTCGCCGATTTCATCTGCGGCGGCAACGCCAAGGACGTGCACCTGCTGGGCGTCAACTGGCAGCGCGACGTGCCGCAGGTGCGCGCCGCCGATCTGCGTAACGTGATCGAGGGCGACCCGAGCCCCTCGGGCAAGGGCTACCTGCGCATCGCGCGCGGCATCGAGGTCGGACACATCTTCCAGCTCGGCTGCAAGTACAGCGAGCCGATGCGCGCGCGGGTGCTGGATGAAGCCGGCAAGGAGGTGCCGCTGCTGATGGGCTGCTACGGCATTGGTGTGACGCGCATCGTGGCGGCGGCCATCGAGCAGAACCACGATGAGCGCGGCATCATCTGGCCCGAACCGATCGCGCCTTTTCAGGTAGTGCTGGTACCTCTGAACCTGCAAAAATCCGCCCGTGTCCGCGAAATCAGCGACCGCCTGTATGCCGAGTTCACCGCCGCCGGGATCGAGGTGCTGTACGACGACCGTGACGCCCGTCCCGGGGTCAAGTTCGCCGACGCCGAACTGCTCGGTATTCCGCACCGCCTGGTGGTGGCCGACCGCGGGCTGGAGGCCGGCAAGCTCGAATACCGCCACCGGCGCGACAGCGTCAGCCGCGAATTCCCGCTGGACGAGGCGCTCAGCTTCATGCGCTCGCAGCTCGCGGCCGGCGCCGCGCCGCCGCTTTAGCGCCGCGCTCGCCCTGCTGTTCGCGGCCGCGGCGCTGGCGCTGCAGGGGCCGGCCGGCGCCGATGCGCAGCGCGACCCGGAACTGCAGGGCGTGGTGGCGAAGGCCATCGCCGAGGCCGAGTGCTTCTCGGATCAGTACGACTCGGCGGTCTGGTACACGCTGATGGAGCCGCGGCTGCGGCCGCTGGTGAAGGCGAAGGAAGAGCGCATCGACATCCTCAAGCAGGTGTACTGCGAAACCCACCGCAGCGGCGAGGTGCGCCTGCCGCCCGGGCTGGTGATGGCGGTGATGGCCATCGAGAGCCGCTTCGATCGCTACGCGGTGTCCTCCGCAGGTGCGGTCGGTCTCATGCAGGTGATGCCGTTCTGGCCCGAGCGGTTAGGGATGCGCCGCTACGAACTGGTGCACGTCGCGCCCAACATCCGCATGGGCTGCGCCATCCTGCGCTTCTATCTCGGCTTCGAGCACAACGATGTGCGCAAGGCGCTGGCGCGCTACAACGGCAGCGTCGGCCGGCGCGACTATCCCGACCTGGTGCTGACCCAGTGGACGCGCTGGAGCGGCGCCGACGATCTCGGCTTCCCCAAGCCGCCGGCGCGGCACTGAGGCCTGTCAGTGCAGGTGCTGCATCGGCTGCAGCAGCGGCGGCACCAGGCGCGCCACGCCCTCGCGGCGCGAATCGGCGGCACCTTCGTAGCTGCCGTCCTTGAGACGCACCAGGCCATGCAGGCCCGAACCCTCGGCGTGGCCGCTGTGCAGCTCGATGCCGCGCTCGCGCAGCCCGGTGAGCAGTGCCGGTGCGAACTTGGGAATCTCGCCGCTGAAGGTGTCGGCGCGCGCGATCAGGTTGGGCAGCTCGATCGCCTGCTTGAGTGTCATCTTCCAGGCGAGCAGTGCCACCAGCGTCTTGGCGTTGTACTCGAGGATGGCGTTGCCTCCGGGTGAGCCGAGCGCGGCGTAGAGCGCGCCGCTCTTGTCGAGCACGATCAGCGGTGCCATGGAGGAGCGCGGCCGCTTGCCGCCGCGCACCGCGTTGGCGACCGGCTCGCCGTCCGCGCTGGGAATGAACGAGAAGTCGGTCAGCTGGTTGTTGAGCACGAAGCCGCCCACGATGCGGCCGGAGCCGAACACCGACTCGACGGTGGTGGTCATCGACACCACGTCGCCCTCATCGTCCAGCACCACGAAGTGGCTGGTGCCCTCGGACTCCGCGGTGGCATCGCGCGCACGCGGCAGCGGGATGTCGCCGGCTGCCGGAGCAGCGCCGGCGTGCGTGCCGATCAGCTGCGCGCGCAGCTGGATGTAGGCCGGGTCGAGCAGCCGCTCCACCGGGACCGAGACGAAGCGCGGGTCGCCGACATAGCGGTCACGGTCGGCGTACATGAGCCGGCTCGCCTGCGCGAACAGGAACCAGGCCTGCGGGTCGTTGGCATTGCGCCGGGCGATGTCGGTGTGCTCGAGGATCTCCAGCATCTCGAGCAGCGAGACGCCGCTCGAGGGCGGTGGCGGCACACACACCGAGTAGCCCTGGTACGGCCGGCACAGCGGTGCGCTCGCTTCGGCGCGATAGGAGCTCAGGTCCGTCTCGCTCATGGTGCCCGGCAGCGGTGCCTGGTGTGTCAGGCGGATGATCTCGGCGGCGATCGGGCCTTCGTACAGAGCCTTCAGACCTTCCTGGGCGAGCCGCTGCAGCGTGTGCGCGTAATCAGGGTTCTGGAACAGGTCGCCTTCCTCGATGGTGCCGCCGTCGGGCCGCGCGAACAGCTGCCGCACCTCGTTGGTCGGCGGCAGCGGCGAGCCCTCGCCCAGGAACATCGCCAGGCGCGCCGGAACCTTGAAGCCCTGCGACGCCGCGCTCATGGCCGGTGCAAACAGCTCCTGCCAGCGCAGCTTGCCGAACTCGCGGTGCGCGGCCCACAGCGCCGCCATCGCACCCGGCACGCCGGTCGAGCGTCCGCTGCGGACCGCCTCGATCTGCGTCAGCGGCTTGCCGTGCTCATCCAGGAACATGTCGGGCTGTGCGCCCTCGGGAGCCTTCTCACGCCCGTCGAACGCGGTGATGCGGTGAGTACGCGCGTCGTAGTACAGCAGGAAAGCGCCGCCGCCGAGACCGGAACTCTGCGGCTCGACCAGTCCGAGCATGGCCTGCACGGCGACCGCGGCATCGATCGCGCTGCCGCCGCGGGCGAGCATGCTCACCCCGGCATCGACCGCGAGCGGGTTGGCGGCGGCCACCAGCGCGCGCACCTTGGCATGGTGGCGGTGGATCCAGGGAGCGGCCACCGCCGGCGCTGCGGCCGGCTGGTCCGCGGGCGCGGGCGGCGCGGTGGCGCACGTCACGAGCAGCGCGCAAGCAGTAAGCCAGTGGCGTGTCAGCATCCGATCTCTTTCAACCTGTATGGAATCCCGCAGGCAGACGCGCGGCTTCTTCCGTCGCGTCGCTCACCTGTACGGAGGTGACCTTGCTGGCCGAGGAGCCGGTCCACAGCCATGCCACGAACTCGCTCACCAGCGGCTCGGCGCCGCAGGCGACCACCTCGACCCGCCCGTCGGCCAGGTTGCGCGCATGGCCGGAGATACCCAGCTGCTGCGCGCGCCGCGCCACGGTGGCCCGATAGAAAACACCCTGTACCCGGCCGCCGACCAGACACTTCTTGCAGACCATGTGCAACCTGGCAGCCGCAGTCCCGAGAGGCCCGCATATTACTAGAGAAAGGCGCACGCGTGAGACCGCGGCCGGCGTGCCGGCAGCGCGCTTTTATGGCAACGTAGGCAAGACATGGCGGAAATTCTGGTGCTGTACTACTCGCGCAGCGGCGCCACCGCGGAGCTCGCCCGCCAGGTGTGCCGCGGCGTCGAGTCGCTGCCCGGCGCGCGCGCACGCCTGCGCACCGTGCCGCCGGTCACGGCACAGAGCGAAGAGCCCGCGCAGCCCATACCCGCCAGCGGTGCACCCTACGCGAGCCTCGAGGATCTGCGCGACACCCAGGGACTGCTGCTCGGCAGCCCCACGCGCTTCGGCAACATGGCAGCGCCGCTCAAGTACTTTCTCGACAGCACCGCGAGTCTGTGGCTGAGCGGGGCGCTCGCCGGCAAGCCGGCCGCGGTATTCACCTCGACCCAGACGCTGCACGGCGGCCAGGAAACCACGCTCTTGTCGATGATGCTGCCGCTGTTACATCACGGCATGTATCTGGTGGGCCTGCCCTATACCGAGCCGGCGCTCAGCGAGACGCGCAGCGGCGGCACACCCTACGGGGCATCGCACCTCGGCACCCCGGGAGTGGCAGCGACGCTCACCGAAGCGGAACGCACGCTCGCGCAGGCCCTCGGCCGCCGCGTGGCAGCGCTGGCTCTGCAGCTGGCGCGCTGAAGCCGGCGCGTCACTGCTGTGACTCGCGGCCGGCCGCACGCAGCACCGCACGGATGAACGGCACGGTCAGGCGACGCTGCGCGGCGAGTGAGGCCTCATCGAGGGTATCGAGCAGTTCGTACAGCGTGCGCATGTCGCGCGGAAAGCGCCGTTGCAGCCACTGCCAGGTCTCATCCGGCAGCTCCACCCCGCGCAGGCGCGCGCGCAGCTTGAGCGCCGCGTGCTGCTGCTCCTCGGACAGCGGCCGCAGCTGCAGCACGCTGCCGGCGGCGCAGCGCGAGCCGAGGTCGGCCAGCTGCCAGTGCAGCAGCGCCGGCGGCGCCTGCGCCGCCAGGATGAGTCGTCCGCCCAGTTCTTCGAGCTCGCGCAGCAGTGCGAAGATGCCGCGCTCCCAGTCGCGCTCGCCGGCGACACGGTCGATATCGTCCAGACACAGACACTCGAGCTGCGGCAGACCCTCCAGCACGCCGACCCCGAGAGTTGCGACCTGCGCCAGCGGCACATAGCCGGCGCGCATGCGCTCGCTCGCCGCCGCACACACCGCCTGCAGCAGATGCGTCTTGCCGGTGCTGGCGGCGCCACACAGCCAGGTGAGCCCGCCGGCAGTACCGGCGGCGAGCAGCTGCAGGTGCCGCAGCGCCTCCTCGTTGCCAGCGGGCAGGAAGCTGGCAAATGCCGCGCGGTCCGGCAGGCGCACACCAAGCGGCAGCTGGCGCATGCGCTCAGGCGGTCCGTGCCGGCAGCAGCCACGCGCGCCGCGTGAACACCAGCGTGTAGTGCACACCCGAGAGCAGCGTCGCTGCACAAGTGAGCAGCGCGAGCGCATCCAGCAGCTCATGTGGCGGCAGACCGCAGGCGGCGTGCAGCAGCACCAGCATCAGATAGAACAACTGCGCCGCGGTGTTGATCTTGCTGATGACGGTCGGCCGTCCGCACAGCGGCCCGAACCACAGCCGGTAGGTGAGCGCGCCGAGGCCGATCATCACATCGCGCGCCACGACCGCGGCGGTGAGCCACCAGGGTACCAGCGCGAGCCATGCGCCCCAGACGAACACCGTCACCAGCAGCAGTTTGTCGGCGAGCGGATCCAGGACCTTGCCGAGCTCCGAGGTCCAGCCGAAGCGCTTGGCCAGGTAGCCGTCGAGGCCGTCGGAGACGGCGGCGGCGATGAACAGTGCCAGCGCCGGCAGATAAGCGCCCGAGCGCATCGCGCTCACGATCGGCCAGACGAGCGCGATGCGGATCAGACAGATCAGATTGGGGAGGTGGCGCATCGCGCGGCAGCCCGCAGCCGCAGCTCAGCCCTGCGGCTGATAGCGGTAGCGTGCGCGGCCGCCCTCAGCACCGGCGCGCACCAGGTGCGCGGAACCTTCGAGCTGCTGCTCGAGGCCCGCAGCACCGCCGCGTACGCTCACCTCGAAGGTCACCAGGGTGCCGTCGGCGGCGCTGATGTTGGCATGCCGCACGCCCGGCAGACTCTCGAGCAGCCGCTGCAGGCTGGCATAAGCGGCGAGCGAGTTGACGCCCTCGACCTCGATCGGCGCCGTGCCCTCCGCTTGCGACAGTGAGCTCGCCGGCGCTGGCACGAGTAGATCCACGGCGTGCTCGATGCCGGCGGCCAGCGGCCCGCCCCAGTTGGCGGTCTGCGCGCTGGTGTACAGGCTCCACTGCAGCGGCGCATCGGGCGCCGCCTCGCTGCCGCGGCCGACCAGCAGCTCATCGGCGCCGAACTTCTGCGCCGCCTGCAGCAGCGCATCCGCGCTCAGCGCATTACCGGCGCTGTCGGTCAGCGCCAGCGGAATCAGACTGATCGGCAGCCCGCGCTCAGCGGCCACCCGTTCGAGCTCGGTGCGCGCCGCATCTTGCGCGGCGCGCGCCCGCGGCGGGTCGAGCACCACCAGGGTGAACGGACGCTCGCGCGGCCACACGGTGCGCCCGGCGGCGCCGATGGCACCGTCCACCGCGGCCGCATCGAACACCACCTGTGACTCCCCGCGCGGCCCGCTCGCGTAAGTCTTCACGTATTTGGGCGCGCCGGCGATGATGCTGGCGAGCGCCGGATCGTCGGCGGCTTCGCGCCGCCCGGTGGCGCGAACCAGCGCCTGGCGCATCGCCTCCTTCAGCGCCGGCTCCGACTGAGCCTCGATGTCGATCTCGTAGACGCGCACCGGCCGGGCAGCGAAACCCGGCACTGGCAGGCTGCAGCACAACAGGCACACGAGTGACAGCAGCAGCTGCCGTTGCAGCAGGGTGGCTTTGGAGTCCGCTGTGAACATGGTCCGGATCGCACGCGCAACCGCGCGAGGCGGCAGGTACAATACCATACGCGCCCAATTCAAACGGCGGCGTGCAGCACCGCGCAACACAATCATGACAGAGGATCGCGGCATCACTTATCGTGATGCCGGTGTCGACATCGACGCCGGCGACGAGCTGGTCGAGCGCATCAAACCGCTGGTGCGCCGCGCCCAGCGCCGCGAGGTGCTCGCCGGCATCGGCGGCTTCGGCGCACTGATCGAACTGCCGCAGGGCTACCGGCGGCCGGTGCTGGTGGCCGGCACCGACGGCGTCGGCACCAAGCTGCGCCTGGCGATCGACACCGGCCGGCATGACACGATCGGCATCGACCTGGTGGCCATGTGCGCCAACGACGTGGTCGTGCAGGGCGCCGAGCCGCTGTTCTTTCTCGACTACTACGCAACCGGCAAGCTGCAGGTGGCAGTCGCCGAGGCGGTCGTGCGCGGCATCGTCGAGGGCTGTGTGCAGGCGGGCGCGGCGCTGGTCGGCGGCGAAACTGCCGAGATGCCCGGCATGTACCACGACGCTGACTACGATCTCGCCGGTTTCTGCGTCGGCGTGGTCGAGAAGGACGCGATCATCGACGGCAGTGCGGTGCAGCCGGGCGATGCCATCATCGGCCTGGACTCGTCCGGTCCGCACTCCAACGGCTACTCGCTCATCCGCAAACTGCTGCGCGTGGCCGGCGCGGATGCCGGCACGCAGCTCGCCGGCAGAAGTCTGTTCGATCGCTTGCTGGCGCCGACGCGCATCTACGTCAAGCCGCTGCTGGCGCTCATGCGCGCGCTGCCGGTGCACGGCCTTGCGCACATCACCGGCGGCGGACTCAGCGACAACATTCCGCGGGTGTTGCCGCCGGGCACCGAGGCGTTGCTCGAGCGCGCGCGCTGGCCGCAGGATCCGGTGTTCGCCTGGCTGCAGCAGACCGCACATATCAGCAGCGCGGAGATGTACCGCACCTTCAACTGCGGCATCGGCATGGTGGTGATCGTGGCGGCCGAACGCGCCGCGGCGGCGCTCGAGCTGCTGCGCGCGCACGGCGAAGGCGCGCAGCTCATCGGCGAGGTGCGCGCTGGCGCGCGGGGCGTGCACATCCGCGAATGAGCCGCCGCGACCCTCTGCGTCTCGCCATTCTCCTCTCCGGGCGCGGCTCCAACATGAGCGCGCTGGTGCGCGCCTGTCAGGACGGCAGCGTCGCGGCCACGCCGGTGGTGGCGATCTCCGACCGCAGCGCCGCCCCGGGACTCGCGCTGGCGCGCGAACTCGGTGTCGCGGCAGTGGCGTTGCCGGCCACCGCCGCTTTCGAAGTGCCGCTCGAGGCGGCGCTGAGCGCCGCGCGCGTCGAGCTGATCGCGCTCGCCGGCTTCATGCGCATCCTGTCGCGCGAGTTCGTGCTGCGTCACCTGGGACGCATGCTCAATATCCACCCCTCGCTCCTGCCCACCTACCGCGGCCTGCACACCCATCGCCGGGTGTTGGCGGCGGGTGAGCGCGAGCACGGTGCCAGCGTGCACTTCGTGACGCCCGAGCTCGACGGCGGCCCGGTGGTGCTGCAGTCCCGGGTTGCGGTGCTGCCAGGCGACAGCGAGGCGGCACTCGCCGCACGGGTGCTGGCGAGCGAGCACGTGATCTATCCGCGCGCGCTCGCCTGGTTAGCACAAGGGCGGCTCACATGGCAGGATGATGCGGCCTGGCTCGACGGCCGGCCTCTGAGCACCCCGGTAGTGGAGGATTTCCGTGCGCCTGTTCCCCGCTGACAAACACCGTGGCGCGCTGCCCGCGCTGGCGCTGGCTGCGCTGCTGGCATGGCCG
This sequence comes from Steroidobacteraceae bacterium, assembly GCA_035487135.1. GTDB lineage: Bacteria > Pseudomonadota > Gammaproteobacteria > Steroidobacterales > Steroidobacteraceae > 13-2-20CM-66-19. Next base: position 38,529 of record DATHMN010000047.1, read on the forward strand.
GCAGCGCGCGCGGATGAACTCAAACCCTTTGCCGCCAGCTACAACTGGATCTGGAATGGCATGACCGTCGCGGCCATGAACGTCAAGCTGGAGAAAAGCGGCGACACCTGGACCTACAGCTCAAGCGGCGAGGGACGCGGCATCGGCAAGCTGCTGTCGCTGCAGCCGAAGTCGGTGAGCGTTCTGCAGGTGACCAGTACCGGCGTGCGGCCGCTCAGTTACAACCTCGACGACGGCAGCAGCTCCGACAAGAAAACCATCAATCTCAAGTACGACTGGACTCGCTTGCGTGTCACCGGCGTGTATGAACGCACGCCGGTCGATCTGCCGCTCAGCAGCGATGTGCAGGACGATGCCTCGGTGCAGGTGGCGCTGATGGATTCACTGCTGCACGGCAAGACCCCCGACCACTTCTCGGTGATCGACCAGAACTCGGTGCGCGAGTATCGCTATGCGCGTGACGGGGAGGAGACGCTCAAGACCCCGTTCGGCGAGGTGGCGACCGTGATCTACAGTAGCCGGCGCGCCAACTCACCGCGCGTGAACCGCTACTGGTGCGCGCCGGCACGCGGCTTCGTGCCACTGCGCGCGCAGCAGAAGAAGGGCGACGATGTCGAGTGGACCATGGAGATCCAGAGCCTGACGCGCGACTGAGCGCTCTTGCCTCAGGTCTTGGGCAGCGTCACGCCGCGCTGGCCCATGTACTTGCCGCCGCGATCGCGGTAGGAGGTCGAGCAGACCTCGTCGGACTCGAAAAACAACATCTGCGCCACGCCCTCGTTGGCATAGATCTTCGCCGGCAGCGGCGTGGTGTTGGAGAACTCCAGTGTCACGTGCCCCTCCCACTCCGGCTCGAGCGGCGTCACGTTGACGATGCAGCCGCAGCGGGCATAGGTGCTCTTGCCCAGGGTGACCACCAGCACGTTGCGCGGGATACGGAAGTACTCGACCGTGCGCGCCAGCGCGAACGAATTGGGCGGGATGATGCAGACCGCGCCGCTGAAGTCGACGAAGCTCTTCTCGTCGAATGCCTTGGGGTCGACGATCGTCGAGTTGATGTTGGTGAAGATCTTGAATTCGCTGGCACAGCGCACGTCGTAGCCATAGCTCGAAGTGCCGTAAGAGACGATGCGGCGGCCGTCGACCTCACGCACCTGGCCGGCTTCGAACGGCTCGATCATGGCGTGCTCGCGCGCCATGCGGCGGATCCAGTTATCAGACTTGATGCTCATGAGCTCCTGCTTTTGCCGCAGCGCCGCAAGGCGCGCGCGCAAGGTATCAGGTTTCCTCGATGACGATCTTGGGAAATACGCTGCTGCGGTCGCGCGCGCGCGTCGCCAGCGCCCCGGCGGTGCGGCGCGCCATCGCGAAGTACGGCTGGGCGCGCGCCGAATCGGGGGCGGCAACCACCGTGGGACGGCCGCCGTCGGCCTCGGCGCGGATGTGTGCATCGAGCGGCAGCTCGCCCAGCAGTCGCACGCCATAGTCGCGCGCCATGCGCTCGCCGCCGCCGCTGCCGAAGATGTGCTCGCTGTGGCCGCAGTTCGCGCAGATGTGCACGCTCATGTTCTCGACCACACCGAGCACCGGCACCGACACCTTCTCGAACATCTTCAGGCCCTTGCGCGCATCGGCGAGTGCGATGTCCTGCGGGGTGGTGACGATCACCGCACCGGCGACCGGCACGCGCTGCGCGAGCGTCAGCTGGATGTCGCCGGTCCCGGGCGGCATGTCCACCACCAGGTAGTCGAGCGCGCCCCAGTCGGTCTCGGAGAGCAGCTGCGAGAGGGCCTGCGTTACCATGGGCCCGCGCCACACCATCGGCTGGTCGGCATCGATCAGGAAGCCGATCGACATCGCGCTGATACCGTGACTTTGCAGCGGCCGCAGGTGTTTGCCGTCGGGGGAGGTCGGGCGCTGACCGGCGAGCCCCAGCATCAGCGGCTGGCTCGGCCCGTAGATGTCGGCATCCAGAATTCCGACCCGGGCGCCCTGCGCCGCCCAGGCGAGCGCCAGGTTCACCGCCACGGTCGACTTGCCCACACCGCCCTTGCCGGAAGCCACCGCGACGACGTTGCGGATCTCGCCCAGCGGTTTGAGGTTGCGCTGCACTGCGTGCGTGCGGATGTCGGATTCGAGCTGCACGCTCAGTGGGGCACTGATCCCGGCCGCGGCCAGCTGCGCCGTCAATGCCGCGTTCAGTGGTTCACGGTAACCGCCCACCGGAAAGCCGAGAATGATGCGCGCGCTGAAGCCGGCGCCGGCGGGTTGCAGGTCGCGCAGCGCCTGCGCGGCGCCCAGTGTCTCGCCCAGGTAAGGATCGATGTACGCCTCGAGTGTCCGGCGTACCGTATCGATGGAGTCTGCAGAAGTCATGGTGAATGCACGCCTCAAATGGACTTTGGATTGTAGAGTGTCCGTGGCCAAGCGCCAGAACCGCCCCGCCCGGGTTCCCGCTCTAGGCTGTGGCATAATCCGCCCCTGCTTGGGAGCCTCCTCCTTTATTAAACACCGGCCACGACGCCCGGGGCGCGAGCGGCGCGACGCTTGCGTCGGCGCGCTGCGCCTGCGCCATCGGCCCGGAGGCACGGGGACATCGATGCAGAGTGCGCTCGGCCAAACCGCTGCATGAGCTTTTTCTCCAACCTGCGGGCTGATCGCCTGGTCACGGAAATCCGCTCCGCGACCGACCCGGCCTCGCCCGCCGCGCAGAAGGCCATCGCGCGCCTGAAGGACGTCGGCCCGAGCGCCATCGAGGCGGTATTCGCCGCCCTGCCGGATTCCGACAAGAACGCCACCCAGGCGTTCATCGAGATATTGAGCAGCTACGTCAACCCGAAGACCTTCCCGCAGTTCGTGCGTGGTCTGGTCGAGGGCAGCCCGCGCGTGGTCGCCGGCATCACGCAGGCGCTCATCGTCAAGACCAACTACCCACCGCACCTGCTGCTCGAAGCCCTGACCACGCAGGGAGTCTCCAAGCCCTCCATCCTGGAAGTCATCTCGGCGCAGAAGAGCCGCTTCGGCGTGCGTGAGCTGCTCACGGCCGCCTACACCCAGGAGCCGAACGAGAAGGCGGCGCTGTTTCGCGTGATCGGTGAGATCGCCGATAAGAGCTCGGTCCCCGAGCTGGTGGGTCGCGTGAACGGCAAGGACCCGATCGCGCGCGTGCACATCATCAACACGCTGGCGCGTTTCAACACCCCGGAGGTGCAGAACGCCCTGCAGGGGCTGCTGCGCGACCCCAACAAGCTGATCCGCGGCGCGACCCTCTCGGCGCTGCAGCGGATGGACGGCCCGATCGACATCGAGCGGGTGAGCGCGCTGCTGCGCGATCCGGAGATCGACGTACTCAATCGCGCGGTCGACGTGGTGATCAAGGCCAATCACCCCGAGACCATGAAGTATCTGACAGCGGTGCTGAAGGACGAGAACGAGAACGCGCGCCGCGCCGCCGTCGAGGTGCTCAACGAGATCGGCAACGCGCAATCGGTGAAGTTCCTGCTGGAGTCCCTCAAGGACAGCGACTGGTGGGTGCGCAGCCGCGCCGCCGATGCGCTCGGCAAGATCGGCGGCCCCAAGGTCATCGATGCGGTGCTGCAGCTGGTGCGTGACAAGGATGAGGACATCCGCCGCGCCGCCATCGAGATCCTCAACCAGACCAAGGACGAGCGCGCGGTGGAATCGCTCATCCAGGCGACGCGCGACAGCGACTGGTGGGTGAGCGAGCGCGCGGTGGACGCGCTCGCCGAGATCGGCAGCAAGCGCGCCGTGCCGCGCCTCATGGAGATGCTGCACGCGCCGACCGGCAAGGCGACCCCGATCGTGGTGCGCGCGCTCGGCAAGCTCGGCGACAGCAAGCTGGTCGATACGCTGCTGCCGCTGGTCGCGCGTCCCGAGCGCGAGATCCGCATCGAGGCCATCCAGGCGCTGTCGCGCATCGCCGATGAGAGCCGCGCCGATCAGGTGCGCAACGAACTGCAGGCCCAGGTCGGCTCCCCCGACCAGACCATCTCGCGCATGGCCGCGGCGGCCGTCACCGAACTCGACAACCGCATCGCCGGCATCAGCCAGTTGCGCAGCGGCATCGCGCCGATGCCGCCACCGGTGCCGCCGGTCTCGCCCGCCGCGAGTACGCCGCGCGCGCCGCCCGCCGCGGGCGCCGAAGCCGCCAAGACGCTGCTGATCTCCGATCAGGCCGTCGCGCAGGCCGCCAAGCAGGCCGAGAGTGCGGCGCGGCTCGACATCCAGCAGCTCAAGCCGGGCGACGTCATCGAGGGCCGCTACAAGTACATCGACCGTATCGGCCGCGGCGCCTTCGGCACCGTGCTGCTGATGGAAGACACGGTGGTGGACGAGCGCCTGATTCTCAAGTTCCTGAACCCCAACGTCTCGCAGGACGAAGAGGTGATGAAGCGCTTCGTCCACGAGCTGCGCTACTCGCGCAAGATCACCCACAAGAACGTCATCCGCATCTACGACTTCCTCTACATCCAGGGAAATTACGCCATCTCGATGGAGTACTTCCCTTCGCACACCCTCGGCAGCGAGGTGGTCAACGAGAAGCCCGTCGAGTTGAAGCGCGCCGTGCAGTTCGGCATGGACATGTGCACCGGCATGAGCGTCGCGCACCAGGTCGGCATCGTGCACCGCGACCTGAAGCCCGCCAACGTGCTCATCAACCAGGAGGCGCTGCTGAAGATCGTCGACTTCGGCGTCGCCGCCGCGCAGCGCGAGGGCGACACGCAGCTGACCAAGACCGGCTACGTGATCGGCTCACCCAAGTACATGGCCCCGGAGCAGATCCTTGGCAAGAAAGTCGACGAGCGCGCCGACATCTACGCGGTCGGCGTCATGCTCTACGAGATGATGACCGGGGTGCCACCCTACTCCCGTGGCGATCACATGTCGGTCATGTATCAGCACGTGCAGGGCAAGGCACGCAACCCCCAGGACATCAACCCCAACCTGCCGCCCGGGCTTTCGGAGCTGATCGTGAAATCGATGGCGGTCGACAAGACCAAGCGCTTCCAGACCATGGAAGAGCTGCGGCTCGCGCTCGAGAAATACCTCTGAGGGGTCTGCGCCCCGTTCAAGGCCGCGCCCAGGCCTGCGCCTTGCCAAAGTTCGTGCGTTAGGTCAAATTTCCGGGCACAAGTTATTGATCTCAAAGCCCATGCCGGGCTAAACAGCGATATAGAAGATTTCCCTTAAGGAGCAGTGGCTTGGCGCGTATCGACGCGTTTCTGAAGCTCGGCACCCAGCAGGGGTGCTCGGACGTGCATCTGGCAGTCGGCGTACCCCCGATGCTGCGCATGTACGGCGATCTGATGCCCATCAAGTTCCGTGACCTGCGGGCGGTGGAGCTCGAGGGCTACATCGCCGAAATCCTCACCCGCTCGCAGAGCGAGCACTTCGGCAAGGGGAACGACCTCGACTTCTCCTACGTGTCCGCCGAAGGCGGCCGCTTCCGCGTCAACGTGTTCCGCAAGGACACCGGCATTGGCGCCACCTTCCGCTCCATCCCCTCGGCCGTGCCGACGCTGGAGAAGCTGGCGCTGCCGCCGATCGTGACCAAGCTGTGCGACTTCCACCAGGGCATGGTGCTGGTGACCGGCTCGACCGGCACCGGCAAGTCGACCACGCTCGCGGCCATGATCGACCATCTCAACCAGACGCGGCGCCTGAACATCATCAGCCTCGAGGATCCGATCGAGTTCGTGCACGCGAGCAAGAACAGCCAGGTGATCCAGCGCGAGCTCGGCACCCACATCCCGAGCTTCGCCGAAGGTGTGCGCGCGGCAATGCGCGAGGACCCCGACGTGATCCTGGTGGGCGAGTTGCGCGATGCCGAGACGATCTCGATGGCGATGACCGCCGCCGAGACCGGCCATCTGGTGCTCGGCACCCTGCACACCACCGGTGCGGTCAAGACGATCGATCGCATCATCGACGCACTGCCGGTCGAGGAGCGCGAGCAGACCAAGAGCTTCCTCGCGCAGAGCCTGCTGGCAGTGGTGACCCAGGTGCTGGTGAAGACCGCTGACGGTCACGGTCGCAAGGCGATCTGCGAGGTGCTCATGATGACCAAGGCCATCGCCAAGCTCATCCAGACCGACCAGACGCATCAGATTCCCACTCAGCTGCAGATGGGGCGCGACCTCGGCATGCAGTTGCTCGACCAGGCGCTGCTTGCCGCCATCAACGCCCGCACCATCGACCCGGACGACGCCTACGCTTACGCGAGCGAAAAGCGCGCCTTTCAGAAGTTCGTCACCGACACCAGCATGTTGCCGAAGCTCGATATCACCGGCACTGCGCCCGCGTCCACGGCCGATTCCGCCGCCTGAGATTGCCCGTGGCGCAGATCGACTCACTGCTGATCGAGGTGCTGGAAAAACGCGGCTCCGACCTGCACTTCATTGCCGGTGATCCGCCGCGCATCCGTCTCTACGGCGATCTGGCGCCGCTGCGCCCGGACAAGCTCGCCGCCGAGGCGGTCAAGCAGGCGCTGTACGAGATCATGCCGAAGACGGCGCTCGACCGCTTCGAAAGCAAGGACGGCGCCGACTTTGCCCACACGCTGGCCGATCGCGGCCGCTTTCGCGTCAACGTCATGCGCCAGCTGAACGGTATGGGCGCGGTGTTCCGCGCCATTCCTTCCAAGGCGCTCACGCTCGATGAGCTGAAATTGCCGGAGGCGGTGCGGCAGATGTGCCGCGCCAACCACGGACTCATCCTGGTCACCGGCAAGACCGGCTCGGGCAAATCGACCACACTCGCGGCCATGATCGATGACATCAACCGCCGCGTGAAGGGCCACATCCTCACCGTCGAGGATCCGATCGAATTCGTCCACGAGCGCAAGAGCTGCCTGATCAGCCAGCGCGAGATCGGCGTGCACAGTCCGAGCTTCGCGGCCGCCGTGCACTCGGCGCTGCGCGAGGATCCGGACGTGATCCTGGTGGGCGAGTTGCGTGACCTGGAGACCATGAGCATCGCGGTGACCGCCGCCGAGATGGGCATTCTGGTCATGGGCACACTGCACACCAATGGTGCGGCACAGACCGTCGATCGCATGGTCAACGTGTTCCCGTCCGACAAGCAGTCGCACGTGCGCACCATGCTGTCGACCTCGCTGCGTGGCGTGGTTTCGCAGCAGCTGCTGCAGCGCGCCGACAAGAGCGGCCGCGTGGCGGCACTCGAGATTCTGGTGAACACACCCGCGGCCTCCAACCTGATCCGCCAGGGCAAGCTCGATCAGCTCGAGAACACCATGCAGGCCGGCGGCCAGTTCGGCATGCGCACCATGGACTCGGCCATCGAGCAGCTGCTGCGCGAGCGGCAGGTTTCCGGCAAAGAGGCCTATAAGAAGGCCATCAACAAGGGACGCTTCGAGGAGCTGAAGGACCAGGGCTGACGGGGGCGCGCGGCTTGCCGGGTGGACAAGCTGTGTAAACTAGCGCCGATGACCCGCAAGCTGTTCGTCACGACGGCGCTGCCCTACGCCAACGGGCCGTTCCACATCGGCCACATCATGGAGTACATCCAGGCCGACATCTGGGTGCGCTTCCAGCGCATGCTGGGAAACCAGGTGCATTTCGTCGGTGCGGACGATGCCCACGGCGCACCCATCATGCTCAAGGCAGAGAGCGAGGGAGTGACGCCGCAGCAGCTGGTGGCGCGCATCGCCGCCGGGCGGCCGCGTTACCTGAGCGGCTTCCATCTGAGCTTCGACCACTGGTACTCGACCGATTCACCCGAGAACACGCAGCTGTCGCAGGACATCTACCTGCGCCTGAAGGCCGCGGGCCTGATCTACGAAAAGTCGGTCGAGCAGTTCTACGACCCGCTCAAGGGCATGTTCCTGCCCGACCGCTACATCAAGGGCGAGTGTCCGAACTGCCACTCGCTGGAACAGTACGGCGATGCCTGCGAGGTGTGCGGCACGGTGTACGCCGCCACCGAGCTGATCAATCCGGTATCCACCCTGTCGGGGGCGCGACCGGTGCTCAAGTCGTCCGCGCACTTCTTCTTCCGGCTGTCGGACCCGCGCTGCGTCAGCTTTCTCAAAGAGTGGCTGCAGTCCCCCGGGCGCTTGCAGCCCGAGGTCGTGAACAAGGCAGGCGAGTGGCTCAGCGGCGGCGGCGAGCAGCGCCTGAGCGACTGGGACATCTCGCGTGATGCGCCGTATTTCGGCATTCCCATCCCGGATGCGCCCGGCAAGTTCTTTTATGTCTGGCTCGATGCGCCCGTCGGCTACCTCGCCGCGCTCAAGAACTATTTCAGCAGCGGCAAGGCGCGCGCTCACGGGGAGACGCGCACCTTTGAGCAATTTCTCGCGGCTCCGGACACCGAGCAGATCCACTTCATCGGCAAGGACATCATCTACTTTCACACGCTGTTCTGGCCGGCCATGCTGCGTTTCGCCGGGACGCCTTACAAAGTGCCCGACCACGTGTACGTGCACGGCTTCATCACGGTCTCGGGCGAGAAGATGTCCAAGTCGCGCGGCACTGGCATCAGCCCGCTGCGCTACCTCGAGCTCGGCCTGAATCCGGAGTGGCTGCGCTACTACATCGCCGCCAAGTTGAACGGCAACGTCGAGGACATCGATTTCAACCCGGCCGACTTCGTCGCGCGCGTCAACAGCGATCTGGTCGGCAAGTACGTCAACATCGCCAGTCGCGCCGCCAATTTCATCAGCCGCCAGTTCGGCGGCGAGCTGCGCTACTCTGGCGACCTCGAGCGGCTGCGCGCCGGCGCGGCGGCCGCGGCGGACGTGGTGCAGGCGGCCTACGAGCAGCGCGAGTTCGGCCGCGCGCTGCGCGAGATCATGGCGCTCGCCGACCGCATCAACCAGGAATTCGACGCCGCACAGCCGTGGCAGCTGGCCAAGGACCCCAGCCAGGCCGCGCGGCTGCAGGATGTCTGCTCGCGCGCGCTGCACGGCTTCCAGCTGCTGTCGGTGCTGCTGGCACCGGTGCTGCCGGCAGTCGCCGAGCGCGTCGCCCGCGAACTGTTCGGGCTCGACCGCACGTTCCGCTGGAGCGATGCGTCGGTCCTGCCGACGCACGTCAAGCCGTACCAGCACCTGCTGACGCGCGTCGATCCCAAGCAGCTGGACGCCCTGTTCGAGACCGAGGCGGCCGCACCGCCAGCGGCCGCGCCTGCGGCCGACACCCCCGCCGCGCCAACCATTTCGATCGATGAGTTCAAGAAGCTCGATCTACGTGTGGCGCGCATCCTCGCCGCCGAGACGGTGGCCGGCGCCGACAAACTGCTGAAGCTGACGCTCGATCTGGGTTCGGAGCGGCGCACGGTCTTCGCGGGGATCAAGTCCGCCTACGATCCGGCGTCGCTGCCGGGTCGCCTGACCGTAGTGGTCGCCAACCTCGCGCCGCGCAAGATGAAGTTCGGTGTTTCCGAGGGCATGGTGCTCGCGGCCAGTGGATCCGAGCCGGGGGTGTTCCTGCTCGCACCGGACGCCGGCGCGACGCCGGGGATGCGGGTCAGCTGAAGGCGTCGCAGCGGATCTGACGCATGGTGAGCGCCGAGCAGGTTGACGCGTTGTTACCGCAGACCCAGTGCACTCGCTGCGGCTACAGCGGTTGCCGCCCGTACGCAGAGGCGATCATCAGCGCGCAGGCACCGATCAACCAGTGTCCGCCCGGGGGCGCGACCACCATCGCCTTACTCGCCACGCTCCTCGGACGCACGGCGCTGCCGCTCAACCCGCACAATGGCGTGGAGCAGCCGGCACTGGTCGCGCAGATCGACGAGGACACCTGCATCGGCTGCGCCAAGTGTCTACCGCCTTGTCCGGTGGATGCGATCGTCGGTGCGCATCGCCAGATGCACACCGTGCTGTTGGCGCAGTGCACCGGCTGTGAGCTGTGCCTAGCGCCCTGCCCGGTCGACTGTATCGTCATGGTGCCGCGCGCCGCTCGCGATCCGGCGCCGGGCGCTGACGACAACCGCAGGCGCTTCGCCTTGCACCTCGCACGGGCCGCAGCGCGCGACGACCAGCGTGCCGCGCTGCTCGCCGAGCGCAAGCAATCGGCCACTGGCGTCGAGGACTGAAGCGATGCACGCCGCGACCCGTCGCGCGATCTTCCGGCGCCTCCAGGCCGCCAATCCCGCCCCCACCACGGAGCTGCTGTTCGACTCGGCGTTCGAACTGCTGGTGGCAGTGATGCTGTCCGCACATACGACCGACAAGAGCGTGAACGCGGCGACGCGCCAGCTGTTTCCGCTCGCCCACACGCCCGCGGCAATCGTCGCGCTGGGCATCGAAGGCGTGAAGCCGTACCTCAAGTCGGTGGGCCTCTACAACACCAAGGCCAAGAATCTCGTCGGCCTGGCACAGCAACTGCTCGACCGGCACGGCGGTGAAGTCCCGGCCGAGCGTGACGCGCTCGAGGCGCTGCCGGGCGTTGGCCGCAAGACCGCGAGCATCATCCTCAACATGGTGTTCGGCCAGGCCGAGATTGCCGTCGACACCCACATCTTCCGCGTCGCCAACCGCACCGGGCTCGCGCCGGGCAAGACACCGCGCGAGGTCGAAGAGGCGCTGCGCACCAACACGCCCGCCGAGTACCGCAAAGACGCGCACCACTGGCTGCTGCTGCACGGTCGCTACGTCTGTACCGCGCGCACGCCGCACTGCCCCACCTGCATCATCCGCGACCTGTGTGAATACCCGCACAAGACCAAGCCCGCGGCTGCGGGACGCGCACGTCGCGTGCCCCGCGCACTTCCCGCCCGACACCGCTGAGGCATGCCCGTGCAGAAGACCGTTCCCGCTGCAGCGCTGCAGCTGGACAGCCGCCACCCGTCCATCCGAGGCGCAGCTCGTGGCCGCGATCGAGATGAGGCCGTCCCGCTCAAGCCAGCCGCGGATGAGACCCCCTGAACCAGGGTCAGGTCGGCGAGCGGCGCGAAAATCCCTTCCGCCGCAGACGCCTGCGCTGCTACCGTGGCGGCCCGGTCAGACGGACCGCAACGCCGCGGGACGCCCGGCGGTTTCTTGCGGCGCGCTCTGAGCAGCCGACGCCATCAACCGTGTCGAGCCACTGAACGATCGGGCGAGCCGCCGTTTCGCGTGCTGTGTCTCAAAACGGAGGTCGCGGCGCTGCCTGCTTCAGAAAACTTGCTAAAGTGCTCGCGGCCGCAAGCGCTCCATGAGAAGCGCAGTGGCCGCGGGGCATAAGACAAAACAGGGCCACAACGGCCCGCCAGCCAGACTCTATGTAGTGTTAACGCATTCCAACAGCCGGACCAGCGGCGCTCCCGGCGGTGGCAACGGGCGACGGCTGCTGGGCTGGAAAGCCATCGGACAGTTCCTCGGCTGCACGGAGCGCACCGCGCGCCGCTGGGAATCCGACCGCGCGCTGCCCGTGCACCGCATCCCCGGCGGCGGCCGCCGCGCCGTGTGGGCGCATGCGGACGAACTCAGCACGTGGCTGGAGACGCTGCCTTCGGAGGTGCAGGCAAGCCTGCGTGCCGAGCAGGACCTGGAGGAGCCGGGACCGCCCGAGGCGCTGGCCGAGACGCCGCCCGCCGCCGCGCCGATCGCGCCGCCCGTGATCGCTGCCGAACCTGCGAGCGCCGAGAGTCGCTGGCCGTTGTGGCGCGTGTCGGCCGTGGTGCTGGGCCTGCTGCTGCTGGCGGTCGCGGTGTTCGATTACCGCACGCGCGATGCCGCGCGCCCTGCCGAGACCGTGAGCACCGCCTACGACGACAACCCCGAGGCGCGTTCGACCTACATGAATGCGCGCTTCGAGCTGTCGACGCGTTCGGCCAACGGCCTGAGCTCCGCGGAACGCGGCTTCCGCCAGCTGGTCGAGCGCTACCCGGAAAGGGCGGCCGGCTGGTCCGGGCTGGCGGAAACCTATCTGCTGCTGCGCGAGTTCGGCTCCATGCCGGACAAGATCGCCTACCCGCAGGCCGCGCGCGCCGCGCGCGCGGCGATCGCGCTCGATCCGCGCGCCGCGAGTGCCTGGCTCGATGAGGCCTTCATCAGCTGGTGGTGGCAGGGCGACAGCGGCAACGCGTTCGAGGAGTTCACCACCGCGTTGCGGCTCGATCCGAACTCCTCGCGCGCGCACCACTGGTACGCCACCGCGCTGGCGGCACGCGGCGAGTTTCCGCAAGCGCTGGAAGAGATCAGGCGGGCACGTGCGCTCAGCCCCGACAATCCGCCGATCGTGGCCGACGAGGCCTACATCCGTTACGGTGCCGGCGGCCAGCAGGACGAGGCGATCGCCACGCTCGTGCGCCTCACCCAGCTCGACCCGAGCTTCGAGTCCCCGCACTTCTACCTGTCGCGCATCTACTTACGGGCCGAGCGCGACGCCGACTTCCTGCGCGAAGCCGTCATCGCAGCGCAGCTGCGCGGCCAGGAGGACGTCGTCGCCGAGCTGCGCCTCGCTGAGGCGGAGCTGCAGCGCGGCGGTCGCCCGGCGATGCTCGATCAGCTGAGCCTGAACGAAGCAGCTCGCTGGCAGGACGGCAAGGGCTCAGCCGTCTACGTCGCGGAGTATCGCGCGCTCGCTCATGACCGCGCAGGCATGCTGCGCTGGCTGACCATCGCCGCTGAAAGCCACGACCACAACCTGCCCTGCGTCTACGGCTACCCGGAGTTTGCCTCCTACCTCAAAGACCCGGACTTCGTCGCGATCGTGAATCGGCCGAAGTAGTCGCTGCAGTACTGCGCTTCGCTGGATGCGGGCGGCGCACGCCGCCTGTCCGCTTGCGACCGTTCGCGTCCGGACGGGTTCGTTGCCGCCGTCCGACCATCACGGCTTCAATGCGCCCCGCGTCGCGCCATGTCTATCACCCGAAGCAGCGACCTAAGGAGTATCCCGGTGAAGTTTCCAATCGCAATCCTGGTCACGGCAGCCGCAGCTGCCGCTGCAACGGCCGCGCAGGCGACTGAGGTCACCCTCAATCTCGGACCCTCGGCGCAGAATTTTACGCTCTACGGACTCGGTCCTGTGACCACAGGCTCTTTCGGCACAGGCACTTACGGCTCGTTCGACGCCGGTCAGGGGGCGTGTAGCGTCAGCGGAGGCAACACGACCTGCCTGCTGTCCGGCAATTACACCTCCACAGTCAGCGGCATCGCCTCGGGCTCCTGGACTCTGACGACGAACTATGACGGCACCGATTCCCCCATGGCCGGACCCAAGTCGCCCATCGCACAAACCTATGGCGACGATCCGAGCGGCAACCTGCACCAGGCCGACAGCATCCAGTACCTGAAGCTCGATCCGTCGACCAACGTGAGCCTGACGCTGGACACCTCCAGTGGCACGCTGGTGGAACCGATGATCGTCGACGGTGTCTTCGCTAAAGGCGCCGGCTACTCGTATACCTACGTCAAAGACTCCTGCAGCGGCACGGCAGTCGCCGTGTGTGACATCTACAACGTGGGCCTCGTCGCGGGAGCCGTGGACTCGGCACCGGGCAACTTCTTCGCGGAGTTCAACCTCACGACCACCAGCGGCGGTGGTGGTGGCAAGGGTGTGCCCGAGCCGGCGACGCTGGCGCTCTTGGGCGCAGGACTGATCGGGCTGGGACTCAACCGGCGCAAGCGCAAAGACTGACAAGCCGGTCTCTGCGACTTCCGACATCGCCCGCCCGTGCGGGCGATGTCGTTTTGGGGGATCCGCAGCTCGCCCGAGCGGCTGACGGCGCGCCCGCGTAAGCAGAAGCGCGGCCTGCGGGGCCGCTTACTTCTTGGGCAGGTAGAGATCGGTGAGCGTGCCCTCGAAGGCCTCGGCGGCCCCGGCGACGGTCTCACTGAGGGTCGGATGGGGATGAATCGTCAGACCGATGTCCGCGGCATCGGAACCGGTTTCGATGGCGAGCGCCACCTCGCTGATCAGCTCGCCGGCATTAGTACCGACGATGCCACCGCCCAGCAGCCGGTGGTTGTCGGGATTGAAGAGCAGTTTCGTAAATCCGTCCTCGCGCCCGAGCGACAGGGAGCGGCCGTTGGCGACCCACGGGAAGGCCCCCTTCTTGTAGGCGGTGCCCGTGGCGCGCAACTCGGTCTCGGTCAGGCCAACCCAGGCGATCTCGGGGTCGGTGTAGGCCACTGAGGGCACCGCGCGCCAGTCGGCCGCGCGCTTCTGTCCGGCGGCGACTTCCGCAGCCACTTTGCCCTCATGCATGGCCTTGTGCGCGAGCAACGGCGGTCCGGCGATGTCACCGATCGCGAAGATGTGCGGCACATTGGTACGCATCTGCCGGTCGGCCGGGATGAAGCCGCGCTCGGTCACCTTCACGCCGGCGCGCTCGGCACCAATGCGGTGGCCGTTGGGCGCGCGCCCGACCGCTACCAACACCCGCTCGAACAGCTGCGGTTCCGGCACCGCATCGCCCGCGAAGCTCACTTTCAGGCCCGCGGCCTGCGCCTCAATGCCGGCAACCCGGGTGTTCAGCAGTATCTGCCGGTAGCGCGCGCGAATGCGCCGCTCGAGCGGCCGCACCAGATCCGGATCGCAGCCGGGCATCAGCTGACCGGTGAGCTCCACGACGCTGAGCTTGCTGCCGAGGGCATCGAATACGCAGGCCATCTCGAGTCCGATGATGCCGCCGCCCACCACCAGCAGCTCGCCGCTGAACTGCGGGACCTCGAGCGCATCGCTCGAATCCATGATGCGCGGATCCTTCGGCAGTCCCGGCAGCTGCACCGCCTCAGAACCGGCGGCGATGATGCATTGCTCGAAGCGGATGCGCTCAGGTCCTGCGGCCGTCAGTACTTCGAGCACCTGCGGGCCGACAAAGCGCCCGCTGCCGCGCACGACTTCGACCTTGCGCTGTTTCGCCAGCACCTTAAGTCCACTGGTGAGTTTGGTGACCACCGAGGCTTTCCAGGTGCGCAGCCGCGCCCGGTCGATCTGCGGGCTGCCGAAGCTCACACCGCGCGCGGACATCTCGGCGGCATCCTCGATGACCTTCGCGGCATGCAACAGGGCCTTGGACGGAATGCAACCCACGTTGAGGCATACCCCGCCCAGCTCCGCCCAGCGCTCCACGAGCGTCACCTTGAGCCCGAGATCCGCGGCGCGGAAAGCGGCCGTGTAGCCCCCGGGTCCTGAGCCGAGCACCAGCAGCTGGGCCGCGCGCTCCTGCGGGTCGCCCGCACCGGCGCCGTCAGCCAGTTGGGGCCGCGGCATGCGCACGGTGTCACCCGTGCGGTCGGCGTCCGCGCGCAGCGCGGGGGCTGCCGCCGGCTCTGGGGAGACGGCAGGCGGCGGTGCGGCGGGAGCCGCCGGCTCTGCTGCCGCGGCGCTGGCGGCAGCGGCCTCCAGGCGCGCGATGATCGTGCCCTTGGAAACCTTGTCGCCGCGCTT
>DATHMN010000048.1:0-2324 GCA_035487135.1 Steroidobacteraceae bacterium
TGCCGGCGTCTCATCCTTCAAATACCTCGCCAGCCACGTGTGCACTTCCTGATAGAAGTAACGGCTGTCTTCGGGCTTGAGGATCCAGTGCCAGGCATCGGGCCAGACTAACAGACGGCTCGGCACCTGCAGGCGCTGCAGCGTGCTCCAGTTCTCGAGCGTGTTGCCGATCGGCACACGAAAGTCGCGCTCGCCGATGCTCAGCAGCATCGGTGTCTTCCAGTTCGCGCCATAGCTGATGGGGCTTTGTTCACGCCAGATGGGACTGGCACCCCAGGGAGGGCCGCCATTGGTGACCTCGCGCTCGTAGCTGAAGTCGCTCTCGCCCCACTGCGTGGTCAGATCGACTTCACCGGCATGGCTGATCAGGCACTTGTAGCGCGTGGTGGTGGCTTCGAGCCAGTTGGTGAGGTGACCGCCATAGCTTGCTCCGGCGGCACACATGCGCGCCGGGTCGATGAACGCATAGCGCTTGAGCGCCTCATCGACCGCCTGATTGATCTCGTCGGCCGGGGTTCTGAGCGGATCCAGCTTGATCGCCTGTGCGAACTTCTCGCCGAAACCCGTCGAGCCGGTGTAATCGGTCATGAGCACGACGTAACCGGGCGCAGCGAGCAGATGGTAGTTCCAGCGCAGCCCGATCTGATCGGGATTGTTGGCGGCGGCGCCGCCATGAATGAGCACCAGGAGCGGGTACTTGCGCGCCGCATCGAAGGCCGGCGGGCGCACGATCATGCTGTGGATGGTGCGCCCCTTGGCGCTGGTGAAATAGAAGTGCTCCGGCGGCGCCCAGTCCAGCGCCGCGGCAGCCGCGCTGTTGAGGTGGGTGAGATTCACGTGCCGGCGAGCCTGCGGGTCGATGCGCACGATCTCCGCCGGACTCACCGAACTGCCGTAGCTTGCGATCAGCACCGGCTGGGGGGCCTTGTGCGCGCTCACGAGCGCGGTGTAGCCGCCGACCACCGGTGCGATCAGCCGCTCAGGGGTGCCACCGGCGGCGGGGACCCGATAGAGGTTTTCGCCGGCGGCCTCGGGCACCAGCAGATAGACGGTGCGGCTGTCCGGTGTGAGCGCGTAAGCGGCCACTTCGCGATCGAGCTCGTGCGTGACCTGCGTCGGCTCACCACCCGCGGGCCACGGCAGGCGCTCGAGGCGCTCGAGGTGATAGATCTCCTCATCGTGCGGCGCGTACTTGTAAAAGAGTGTCCGCCCGTCGGGGGCGAAAGCGCTGTCGCGGTACTCACCACTGGCCGCGGTGAGGAGCCGCGGTTCCGCGCCGCCGGCGGCCGGCAAGCGGTAGAGGTGATAACCGACGTGAGCAAAGACGGCGTTCCAGCGCTCACTCGTGGCCGTAAATACGATCTCCTGGCCGTCCGGACTCCAGATCGGCGCCAGGGTGATCGCGTTTTCGTTCGTCGGCGTGCCGTAAAAGCCGGGCGCGCGCGCGAAAGCGGTGGGGGAGAGAATGTCCTGCGGGCGCGCGCCCTCCTCCAGCGACTGCACCATGATCGTAGGATGGCGCTCGTCAAACCATTCATTCCAGAAACGGATCGGCGCATGTTCATAGATGCGCACGTTGTACTTGCGCGCTTTGCGATCGGCGATCACTTTCCGGTTGGCTGCATCGTCCAGCGCGTTCGGCCAGACGAAGGACTCGAACAACAGGGCCTTGCCGTCCGGACGCCAGCGCGGATTGGCAGCGCCGGTGGCGACGCTCGTGAGTCTGCGGGCTTCACCGCCGCCGACGAGGTCGAGGATGTAGATCTGCTCCACGTCGTCACCTTCGCGTTTGGTGGTGAAGGCAATGGCGTGGCTGTCGGGCGACCAGGCCACGCCGTGCTCCGGTGCGCGCGTGTAGGTGAGCCGCCGCGCCGCGGCGCTGCCGTCGGCCGCGAGCAGCCACAGATCACTGACCTCCTTGTCCTGCTCGTAGGCGGGCTCGAGCACCGGCACCACCACCCACCTGCCGTCCGGACTGACCACCGGCGTGCCGACGCGCTTCATCATCCACAGCGCCTCGTGGGTAATCGGCTGCTTCGCCGTGCTCACCGCGGCGCCGGCCAACAACGGGGCGAGACATGCAGCGAGCAGCGCGATGCGCTGCCGGGGGTGAGATGTCATGGCGAGACCTTGCAAGGGTGAAGACGGCAGGATATCAGGTGAGCGCGTCGCTCACGCCTCAGCTCAATACTCATGCACTCTGCGCACCCAGGCGCAGCGCTCGTTCGCTGCCGTAGCGTTCGAGCACGGCCGGATCCTGGGAAGCCTCGGCCAGGGCGAGGTAGGTGTCGGGCCGCAGCAGATAGAGCGCATCGCGCGTAAGG
>DATHMN010000049.1:0-16720 GCA_035487135.1 Steroidobacteraceae bacterium
TCTTATCCGGCCGAGTTCCATGCGCAGACTGCGGTGGAAGCGGCCATGACGCTGCATCCGCAGGTGAGTGCGCGCCTCGACGACATCGAGCGGGTGGTGATCGAGACGCAGGAGCCGGGCGTGCGCATCATCGACAAGACCGGGCCGCTCGCCAATCCCGCCGACCGCGACCATTGCATCCAGTACATGGTGGCAATCCCCTTGATCTTCGGCCGGCTCAGCGCCGCCGATTACGAGGATGCCGTGGCGCAGGATGCGCGCATCGATGCGCTGCGCGCCAAGATGCAGGTGCGCGAAAACCCGCAGTTCACCGCGGACTACTACGCCGCCGACAAGCGCTACATCGGCAATGCGCTGCAGGTGTTTTTCAAGGATGGCAGCGCCAGCGAGCGCGTGCAGGTGGACTTCCCCATCGGCCACCGCAAGCGCCGCGCGCAGGGTATGCCGGTGCTGGTAAACAAATTCACCGCCTCGGTGGATGCGCACTTCAGCGCCAAGCAGGCCGAGCGCATCAAGGCGCTGTTCGCCAGACCCGAGCAGCTCGATGCGCTGCCGGTGAACGAGCTGATGGCGGCGCTGGTGACCAACGGTGCCGCTGCCTGAAACGCGGCGCGCGATCAGGCGCGCCGGCTGAAAAATAAAGGGCGGACGCGCCTGCGTCCGCCCTGTTGGCTCATCGTCGGTGCGCGTGCGGTCAGCCGACCCGCACCGGCACGAACAGCCGCGTCTCGCCGCGCTGGATCAGCAGCGCGATGTGCCCCTTGGACTTTTCCACCGCGCCACGCAGCTCATCCACGCTGGTGACCGGCGCGCCGTTGGCAGCCAGCAGCACATCGCCCGCCTGAATACCGGCGTCGGCCGCCGGACCGGTCGCGCGCTCGACCACGAGTCCACCGCTGGCCATGTTGGCCTGGCGCTGCTCCTCGGGGGTCAACGGCCGCACCGACAGGCCGAGCTTGCCGCCCTGAACCGCAGGCCCGGCGTTCGAGGCCGTGCGCGTGTCCTCCATGGCGCTGAGCTTCACGGTCAGTTCGCGCGGCGCGTGATTGCGCCACACCTCGAGCGTCACGTTGGTACCGGGGGCAATGGTCGCGATCTGCACCGGCAGCTCGGTCGAGCTGTTGAGCGCGGTGCCGTTGAGCTTGAGGATGACATCACCCGGCTCCACGCCCGCCTTCTCGGCCGGACCGCCCTTCTCGACGCTCGACACCAGCGCGCCCTCGGGCTGCGGCAGGCCGAACGAGTCGGCGAGCCCCTGGGTCACCTGCTGGATCACCACGCCGAGCTTGCCGCGGGTCACGTGTCCGGAGGTCTGCAGCTGCTGGCCGACCTGCATGGCGACGTCGATCGGGATGGAGAACGACACGCCCATGTAACCGCCGCTGCGGCTGTAGATCTGCGAGTTGATGCCGACCACTTCGCCTTTCATGTTGAACAGCGGGCCGCCGGAGTTGCCGGGGTTGATCGGCACGTCGGTCTGGATGAAGGGCACGTAGCCGGTATCGAGCGTACGACCCTTGGCGCTGACGATGCCGGCGGTGGCGCTGTTCTCGAAGCCGAACGGCGCACCGATTGCCAGCACCCACTCGCCCACCTTGAGCTGGCGCGAGTCGCCGATCTTCACGGTCGGCAGATCGGTGGCATTGATCTTGATGATCGCGATGTCGGATTTGGTGTCAACGCCGATGACCTTGGCCGTGTACTCGCGCCGGTCGGTCATGCGCACCGTGACCTCGGTCGCGCCCTTCACCACGTGCGCGTTGGTCATGATGTAGCCGTCGGGACGAATGATGAAGCCCGAGCCCTCGCCGTGCATCGGCTGCGGCTGCGGCTGCTGGAACTGGAAGGGGCTGCCGCGGAAGAACGGCGCGAACGGGCTGTTGGGACCGAACGGGTTCTGGCCGTTGCCACCGTTGCCGCCACCACCGCCGTTGTTGTTACCGTTGTCATCGTTGTCGTCGCCGTCGTCATCGCCCTGGTAGGACGCCGACATCTTGCCGACCACAGCGATGTTCACCACGGCCGGGCCGTAGCGCTGCACCATGGAGCTGAAATCCGGCAACAGTGCGCCGGGATTGGCGGCCGCCGGCACCGGGGTCACCGGCACGACAGCCTGGGCGGCCGCATGGGCCGGATGGGTGGCGCCGATGTACAGCGCGCTGACCGGCACGGCGATCGTGGCCGCACCGAGAACGGCCGCGATCAGCGGCTTTTTCACAAGACTCGACAAACTCATGGGGGACACTCCAGCGAAGGATGCGCAAGGCAACTGCCGGCACAATAGGAAACGAGTCTTATGGGACCCTTAAGGCGCGGCTCAACCCGGCCGGCGCCTCGGCAAATCAGGGGGTTTCGCTCTCAGAGTAGCGCGTGTAGGGGCGGTTTTCGGTACGCAGCGCGGGCGTCAGCCGGCTGAAATAGCCGCTGATCTCGGCCACGTCCTGGGCCGAGAGGTTCGCCGCCAGGGCGGTCATGATCGGATTCTTGCGGCCGCCCTTCTGATACTCCTCGATGGCGCGCCGCAGGTAATCCTCGTGCTGGCCGGCGAGCGAGGGATACATCGGCGCGATAGCGATGCCAGTGCGGCCGTGGCAGGAAGTGCACAGCTGCGCCGACTTGGGCACCGCTTCCACCGGCTTGTCGCTCGGCACGAGCGGTGTGCCGGCGAAGAAGCTGGCGATGTCCAGCATGTCCTGATCGGAAAGCGTCTCGGCCTGCGAGTGCATGGTGATATGCGAGCGGTCGCCGTCACGATAGCCGTGCAGTGCGGTCACCAGGTATTCGGGGTGCTGGCCTTCGAGCTTCGGCACGCTGTAGTTTGGGTACGCGTTGCGATAGCCATCGATGCCGTGGCAGCCGAGACAGGTGTAGGAAAGATCCTTGCCGCGCTTGAGAGCCGCACTGAGCGGCGCGGGCGCGGCGGCGCTCGCGGCGGTTGGCGCCGCCGGCGCGCTCGCTTGCTGGGCCCACACACTGCTGCATGTCACGGCTGCAAATCCTAGGGAAACTGCCTGCAGTACCGCCGCGCAAGTGCGCCCCATCTGTCTCTCCGCCAACGAAAAACGGCCCCGAATCTTACGGACTCGCCGCCGCAAATGCCACAATCGCCCGGCATGATCGCCCTCATCCAGCGTGTCAGCGAGGCGCAGGTGCGCATCACGGGCACGGTGGTGGGCGAGATCGGCGCGGGACTCTTGGCCTTCATCGGCGTACGCCGCGGCGATGCCGCCGCCGATGCGGCGCGCCTGCTCGAGCGGCTGCTGGGTTACCGCGTGTTTGCGGATGAGGCCGGGCGCATGAACCGTTCGCTGCGCGACACCGGCGGGGGACTATTGCTCGTGCCGCAGTTCACGCTCGCCGCCGACACCGCCAAGGGCATGCGTGCGGGGTTTGCCAGCGCCGCCGAGCCGCTCGTGGCGGCGCGCCTGTTCGCGCTGCTGCTGGGACAGGCTCAGGCAGCCTATGCCCCTGTTTCCGCTGGCGTATTTGGCGAGCACATGCAGGTGCGCCTGGTCAATGACGGCCCGGTGACGTTCTGGCTCGAGACTCGCTCCGCCGGCAGCGTGAAGTGCGTCCCGCCCTGACGCCAAGATGTGGGGTTCGGCGACGGCATTTGACCTATCATCGTTCGGCTCTTTCCGCGCAGGCGGAAGTTGTGGAGTGCTCAAGTCATGGGTATTGGAATGCGCGAGCTGGTGGTCATCCTGCTCGTGGTGCTGGTCGTGTTCGGCGCCAAGAAGCTGCGCACCGTCGGCTCGGATCTCGGGCACGCAGTGCGCGGGTTCAAGAAAGCCATGAACGAAGGCGAGGAGGAGCAGAGCGCGCCCAAGCAGCTGCGCGCAGATGCTCCGGATGCTGAGTTCGCCGAAGCGAACAAGACCGACAGCAAGAGCGAACGGAGCACTTAGATCTGTTCGAAGGTCGATTTTCGGAAGTCCTGATCATCTTCGTCCTGGCACTGATCGTGCTGGGACCGGAGAAGCTGCCGCGCGTCGTCAGCGAATTCGGCCGCTGGGTCGGCCGGGCGCGCGCCATGGCGCGGCAGTTCCGCGAGCAGCTGGAGGAAGAGGTGCAACTCGAGGAGGCGCGCAAGGCGCAACGACCGAGTTCCGCGCCGCCTGCAGCCGCTGCCGCCGCGCCGCCGCCTGTGCCGTCCTCTGTGACCGACGCCGCCGGCGCGGATTCCAGCGCCCCGCCGGCGCCGAGCGCCGATGAGCGAGCAACCTGAGAAGCTGGCCGAAGGCACGCTGATCTCGCATCTGCTCGAGCTGCGGGACCGGCTGCTGCGCGCGCTGGTGGCGGTGGGCATCGCCTTCATGCCCGCGGTGTACTACTCCAACGACCTGTTCGCGTTCATGGCGCAGCCGCTGCTCGCCAAGCTGCCGGCCGGTAGTAACCTGATCGCGACCGGAGTGATGTCGCCATTCACCACGCCGTTCAAGCTGTCGTTCTTCGTCGCGCTCATGGCGGCCATGCCCTACATCATCTACCAGCTGTGGTCGTTCGTGGCCCCCGGGCTGTACCGCAACGAGCGCCGCTTCGCCGTGCCGCTGCTGCTGTCGTCGATTGTGCTGTTCTACGTCGGCATCGCCTTCGCCTACTACTTCGTCTTCCCGGTGATGTTCGAGTTCTTCGCCCACACCACGCCCAAGGGCGTGGCGATGATGACCGACATCAACAACTACCTGGACTTCGTGCTGACGATGTTCTTCTGCTTCGGCCTCGCCTTCGAGGTGCCGGTGGCGGTGGTGCTGCTGGTGGTGATGGGCCTGGTGCGCATCGAGGCGCTGAAGAAGAACCGCGGCTACGTCCTGATCGGCATCTTCATCCTGGCGGCGCTGCTCACCCCGCCGGATGCGATTTCGCAGTGCTCGCTCGCCATTCCCATGTACCTGTTGTACGAGGGCGGCATCCTCATGGCGCGCGTCATGACGCGCGGCAAGCCGGCGGCCGCCGAGCACGAGAAGCTGAGCGACACCTGAGAAGAGCGGCGGCGCTGCGTTGCGCTGGCAGCTAGTGCTGGTTCACACTGCGCGCGCTGTGCGCCGCGACCAAGCAGAACAACACCAGGCCCGTCGATGAACGCGCCCACCGCCGGCCTACCCGCCGCTGTCGCCGGCAAAACCCTGTTCGGCCAGCCGCGCGGGCTGGCGACGCTGTTCCTCACCGAGATGTGGGAGCGCTTCACCTACTACGGCATGCGCGCCGTACTGATCCTGTTCATGGTGGAGGCGGTCTCCAAGGGCGGTCTCGGCATCGATGACCGCACCGCCAACAACGCCTACGGCCTGTACGTCGGCAGCACCTATCTCTTTAGCCTGCTGGGCGGCTGGATCGCTGACCGTCTGGTCGGCGGACAGCGCGCGGTCGCCGGCGGCGCCCTGCTGGTGATCGCGGGCAATCTGCTGCTGGCCTTCGGCAACACGCAGCTGTTCTTCGTCGGCCTGCTGGTGATCGCCGTCGGGATCGGGCTGATCAAGCCCAACTGCAGCGCCATGGTCGCATCGCTGTACCCCGAGGGCGGTGCGCGCCGCGATGCCGGGTTTTCGTTCTTCTACATGGGCATCAACCTGGGCGCGCTCATCGGCCCGGTGCTGGTCGGGCTCGCCGCCGCCTGGTTCGGTTACCGCGCCGGGTTCGTGCTGCCCGCGCTCGGCATGGCGGTGGGGCTGGCGCAGTTCATCCGCACGCGCGGCTACCTCGGCAGCGCCGGCAGCGCGCCCACCGGTCCGCCCGGCTCGTGGACGCCGGTCGTGGTGATCGCAGTGCTGTTGGCCGCGGTGGCAGTCGCCGCCGCGAGCGGCGCGCTGCAGCTGAATGCCGTGACGCTCGCCGCCGGTGCCTCATGGGCGATGGGGGCCCTGGCGCTGGTGTACTTTGCCTACCTGCTGTTCTTCGCCGGCCTGTCAGGCATCGAGCGGCGGCGCGCGTGGGTGATGGTGGCGCTGTTTACCGCCTCGGTGATCTTCTGGGCCGGCTATGAACAGACCGGCGCCTCCTTCAACCTGTTCGCCGAGCGTTATACCGACCGGCACATTTTCGGCTGGGACATGCCGGCCGGCTGGCTGCAGTCGGTCGACCCACTGTTCGTCATCGCCTTCGCCCCGCTGTTCGCCTGGCTGTGGATCGCCCTCGGCAAGCGCGGTGTCGATCCCAATGCCGCCGCCAAGTTCGGTCTCGCGCTGATCCTGCTCGGGCTGGGATTCATGGTGATGTATCTGGCCGCGCGTCATGTGCTCAGGGGCGAGCTGGTGCTGCCGACCTGGCTGGTGCTCACCTACCTGCTTCACACCTTCGCGGAGCTATGCCTGTCGCCGGTGGGACTGTCCTATTTCAGCAAGCTCGCGCCCGCGCGCTTCGTGGGGCAGATCATGGGCGTGTGGTTTCTGTCGCTGGCGCTCGGCAGCAACCTCGCCGGCCAGCTGTCGGGCACCTACGACCCGAGTCACCTGGAATCGCTCCCCGGGCTGTTCCTCAAGATCTTCTGGTACGGAATCATCGCCGGGGTGGTGATGCTGCTGCTGACACCGGTGGTCCGGCGCATGATGGCCGGCGTTCACTGACGGCCGGCCCATGCGCACTCGCGCGCGCGCCGGCCCCCTTGCCGCAGTGGCGCTGCTGTGTGCCTGCGCACCGCAGGCGCATGCGCCGCCGCCAGCGGCGCCGGCGCCCGAGAGTGCCACGGCATTCGTGGCGCGTGTCAACGGCGAGCTCGGCGCGCTCGCGCAGGAAGCGCAGGCGGCAGGCTTTACCCAGGACACCTTCATCAACGCCGACACGCAGCTGCTCAATGCCAAGGCGAACGAGCGTTACCTCGCGTATCTGACGCAGGCGGTCGCCGAGTCGCACCGCTATGACGGCCAGGCGCTCACGCCAGCCACGGCGCGTGCGCTCCTCAAGCTGCGCCTGAACGTGTCGGCGCCCGCACCCGACGATCCGGCGAAGCGCGCGCACCTCACGCAGCTCGAGGCGCGGCTGGCGGCGAAGTATGGTGAGGGCAAGTACTGCCCGCAGGGTCCTGACTCGTGCCAGAACCTCGAACAGCTGTCCGCGGTCCTCGCCAGCAGCCGCAACTACGCCGAACTCACCCAGGCCTGGAAGGGCTGGCACGACGTGGGCGCCGGCATGCGCGAGGACTACACCCAGCTGGTGCAGCTCGCCAACGAGGGCGCGCGCACGCTCGGCTTCAGGGACCTCGGAGTGCTGTGGCGCGCCGGTTATGACATGACGCCGCAGGAGTTCGACGCATTGTCGGCAAAACTCTGGGGCCAGGTGCAGCCGCTGTACGACGGCCTGCACTGCTATGCGCGCGCCCGGCTCGCGCGCCGCTACGGCGCGGACAAGGTGCCTGCGGGGCAGCCTATCCCGGCACAGCTGCTCGGCAACATGTGGGCGCAGAACTGGGGCAAGATCTACGCCGACATCCTCATGCCCTATCCGGGCGCGCGCAGCGAGAGCGCCGACCCGCAGCTGAAGGCGCAGCACTGGGACGCCGCGCGCATGACGCACTCGGCGGAGAGCTTCTATACCTCGCTCGGCTTTCCGTCACTGCCGCAGACATTCTGGCAGCGCTCGATGCTCACCCGGCCGCGCGACCGCGAAGTGGTCTGCCACGCGAGCGCCTGGGACATGGCGCAGGCGGGCGATGTGCGCGTCAAGGTATGCCTGGCCGCGAGCGAGGAGGATCTCTACACGATCTACCACGAGCTCGGTCACGACTACTACTACATCAGTTACGCGCATCAGCCCTACCTGTTTCGCGACGGCGCCAACGACGGCTTCCACGAGGCGATCGGTGACACGGTGAACCTGTCGGTCACGCCGGCGTATCTCGCCCGCCTCGGCCTGATCGGCGCGGTCGCCCCGAGCCACGAGGCGCTCATCAATCAGCAGATGAAGATGGCGCTGGAGAAGATCGCCTTCCTGCCGTTCGGCCGGCTGATCGATGAGTGGCGCTGGCGCGTGTTTGCAGGCGAGATCACCCCTGCGAATTACAACAGCGCCTGGTGGGAGCTGCGGCGGCGCTACCAGGGCATCGCCCCGCCGGTGGCGCGCACTGAGGCCGACTTCGATCCGGGCGCGAAGTACCACATTCCGTCGAACACGCCCTACACGCGCTACTTCCTCTCCTACATCCTGCAGTTCCAGTTCCAGCGGGCGCTGTGCGCCGCCGCGGGCATCCACGGGCCGCTGTACGAGTGCTCGGTGTACGGCAACCGTGAGGCCGGCCGGCGTTTCCAGGACATGCTCGCGCTCGGCGCCTCGGTCCCGTGGCAGGACGCGCTCGAGAAGCTCACCGGCACGCGCAGCATCGATGCCAGCGCCATCAGCGAGTACTTCGCCCCGCTCATGGAGTGGCTGCAGAGCGAGAACCAGGGCCGGCAGTGCGGCTGGTAGTCAGGGAATCTGCGGCTCGAGCTTCGCGCCGGTGACGAAGTACTCGGTCTCCCCGAAGCAGGAAGTCGGGATCCACTTGCGCTGCTCGTAGTGCAGCGTCATGCGCTTGCCGATGCTGCCGTTGAGTGTGTCGGCCACCGCCGGATCGCGCACCGTGAAGGCGAACTTCTCGGCCACCGTGCCCGGCAACGTCACCATCGCCATCTCGCCCTCCCAGGTCTTACAGACCCAGCCGCGGCGCGAGAACTTCTGCACGAAGCCCGAGCGCTCGCCGTCGGAGTACGACCAGTGCAGCGTGATCCAGGTGAAGGCGCCGAGCGCCACGACGACCACCAGCAGAAAACCGATCGCTATTTTCATGGCCCGTTGTTGTCCTGTTGTTGCCGTGAGCCCGAGGGCGCAAGCATACCGCGCACATCGCCCGGACGGCGCCGGCGGCGGCTAAGATGGGCGCCATGGAGTCCGCGCCCCTCGCCGGCCGCACCATCGCCGTCCCCGAGACCCGCGAGCTCGAGGTGTTCAGTGCCATGCTGGAGCGGCGCGGGGCGCGCGTGCTGCGCTGCCCGCTGGTGGCCATCCGCGATGCGCCCGACCCGCAGCCGGTGCTCGAGTTCGCGCACGCCTTCGCCGGCGACGCCTGCGATGATCTGATCCTGACCACGGGCGAGGGACTGCGGCGCCTGCTTAGCTGCATCGAGTGCCACGCGCCGGCGCTCAAGCCCGACTTCCTCAGCGCTCTCGCCCGGGTGCGCCGCATCACTCGCGGGCCGAAGCCGGCGCGCGCGCTGCGCGAACTCGGCCTGAAACCCGACATCGCCGCCACGGTCCCCACCACCGCCGGCATCATCGAGAGCCTGCAGCCGCTCGATCTGCACGGCCGCCGTGTCGGGTTGCAGCTCTACGGCACCGTGCCCAACCCGGCGCTCAGCGGGTTTCTTGCGGGCGCCGGCGCGAGCGTGCGCACGGTGGCGCCGTACGTCTACGCGGATGCCGCCGACACCGAGGCGGTGCAGGCGCTGCTGCGGCATCTGGCGGCCGGCGAGATCGACGCCATCGCCTTCACCAGCAGTCCGCAGGTCGAGCGGCTGGTCGCCGTCGGCGGGGCGCAGGCGGTCAGTGCGGCGCTCGCACGCACCCTGGTCGCCGCCGTAGGCCCGGTGGTGACGCAGAGTCTCGCCCGTCACGGCGTGCAGGCGCAGCTCATGCCGGCCGAATCCTTCTTCCTGAAGCCGCTGACCAGTGCGCTGGAGGCGGCTTTGCGCGAGCGCCGCTAGCGGCGTGCCGGTGTCGGCTCCGGTGGTATTCAGATAGGCTTGCGCGCGGGCGCGGAGCGGGGGTGTCAGCGGCACCGCGGCAGACAGTTTCGGAGAATAACGACATGCAAGAAGCACGCGCCGAGCTCACGCTGCGGGGGCTGATCCTCGGGGTCCTGATTACCGTGGTGTTCACCGCGGCGAACGTCTACTTCGGCCTCAAGGCCGGCCTCACTTTCGCCACTTCCATTCCGGCTGCCGTGATCTCGATGGCGGTGCTGCGGGCGATGGCCGGCGCGACCATCCAGGAGAACAACGTCGTGCAGACGGTGGCCTCGGCCGCCGGCACGCTCTCCTCGATCATCTTCGTGCTGCCGGGCATGGTCATGATCGGCTGGTGGACCGGCTTTCCCTACTGGGTGTCGTTCGGTATCTGCGTGTTCGGCGGCATCCTCGGCGTCATGTACTCGATCCCGCTGCGGCGTGCGCTGGTGTCGCAGTCGGATCTGCCCTACCCCGAAGGGGTCGCCTGCGCCGAGGTGCTCAAGGTGGGCAGCGGCGAGCACGGCAGCGGCATCGAAGAGAGCCGCGCCGGGTTGTCGGCGCTGTTGTGGGGCTCGGTGGTGTCGGGGGCGTTCTCCCTCATCACCGCGACGCGCATCTTCGCGAGCGATGTGGCGCGCGATTTCCGTGTCGGTGAGCGCGGCGTCTCGGGCTACGACTTCCTGCTGTCATTCGCGCTGTTCGGCGTCGGCCACCTCGTGGGACTGTGGGTGGGCGTGGCGATGCTGTTTGGACTCCTGATCTCCTGGGCGTGGGGCGTGCCGCACTACTCGGCGCTCGCCGATCCCGGGCAGAGCCTCGCGGCGCTCGCGCACGACACCTGGAGCCACAAGGTGCGCTTCGTCGGCGCCGGCACCATCGGCGTGTCGGCCATCTGGACGCTGGCCAAGCTGGCAGGTCCGGTGATCGCCGGGCTGCGCTCGGCGATGGTGGCCTCGCGCACCCGCGCGGCGGGCAACGCGGCGCTGCTGCCGCGCACCGAGCAGGACATCCCGATCGGGATCGTGGGCCTGGTGTCGCTGCTGTGCGTGCTGCCGGTCGGGGTGATGCTGGCGCGCTTCGCCGCCGGCAGCGGGCTGCACTACAGCATCGCCTGGCTCGCCTTGAGCGGCGTTGTGTACATCGCCGTCATGAGTTTCCTGGTGTCGGCAGTGTGCGGCTACATGGCCGGCCTCATCGGCTCCTCCAACAGCCCGCTCTCAGGGATCGGCATCCTCGCGGTCATCGGCTATGCGCTCATCCTGGTGTTCAGCCTGAACGGCGACATGAGCGGCGAGGGCGGCAAGGCGCTGGTGGCCTATGCGCTGTTCGTCACCGCCGTGGTGTTCGCCGCCGCTGCCATCGCCAACAACAACCTGCAGGACCTCAAGACCGGCCAGCTGGTGGATGCGACTCCGTGGAAGCAGCAGGTCGCGCTGGTCATCGGCGTGATCGCCGGCGCGGCCATCATTCCGCCGATCCTGGATCTTCTCAACAAGGCCTACGGCTTCGCCGGCGCCCCCGGTGCGCACCACGAGCATCCGCTGCCGGCACCGCAGGCCGGGCTGATCTCGGCGCTCGCGCAGGGCGTCATCCAGCGCAATGTCGACTGGAGCCTGATCGAGATCGGCATCGGCATCGGCGTCGTGGTCATTGGCATCGATGCCCTGGTGCGGCGCGTGAAGCCCGGCGCGCACCTGTCGCCGCTCGCGGTGGGGCTCGGCATGTACCTGCCCACGCAGAGCACGCTGATGGTGGTGGTGGGGGCGGTGGCGGGCTGGATCTTCGACCAGCGCGCCGAACGCGCCGCGCGCCCGGAGGCCACCAAGCAGCTGGGCGTGCTGCTCGCCTCCGGAATGATCGTTGGCGAGGGACTGATCGGCGTGCTGGTGGCAGCTCTCGTGGCCTTCTCCGGCCAGGACTTCCCGCTGTCGCTGGTGGGCGATTCGTTCGCCAACAGCGGCGCCGTCTGGCTCGGCGGCATCGCCTTCGCAGGCGTGATCTACGCGCTCTACCGGCGCGTCAGCCGCGCGCTACCGGCCTGACGGCCGCGCGCTCACAGGCGGCGCGTGTAGCGCTCGAAGCCGCGCTTGCCGATCAGCCAGGAGCCGACCCAGCCCGTCAGCCAGACGATGATGGCGGTCAGCAGCGCTGCCTTGAAGCTGTCGAGGTGAAAGCCCGGCAGCATCCACGCCACCAGCGCGATCATCGCCGCGTTCAGCAC
Organism: Steroidobacteraceae bacterium; assembly: GCA_035487135.1. Lineage (GTDB taxonomy): Bacteria > Pseudomonadota > Gammaproteobacteria > Steroidobacterales > Steroidobacteraceae > 13-2-20CM-66-19. Next base: position 11,917 of record DATHMN010000049.1, read on the forward strand.
CAAGAGGAACAGCCCGAGCGTCAGCAGCGTGATCGGCAGCGTCAGGATGAAAGCGATCGGGCGCACGATCGCATTCACCACGCCGAGCAGGACCCCGGCGAGGATCAGCGTGGTGGTGCTGTTGATGTGCACGCCGCTCACCCACTGAGTGGCGAGCCACAGCCCGATCGCGGTGATCACGGCGCGCAGCAGAAATCCCATCATGGCGAAGCTCCCGTTTTCAGTTGTTGTTCGACGAAGACCTTGAGGCGGGTGAGGGCCTGCTGCCAGCTCATGCGCAGGCGGCGGTACTGAGTATCCCACTCGAGCGTTGCCGGCACCCCCGACCCGAGCAGCCGCACGATGGTGCCGCCCGGCACCGCATCGAGAATGAAGTCATCGACCATCACCGAGGAGGCCTTCGGCAGCTCCGCCGCCGGCAGGTAGATGAGCCGCAGCCGTTTGCCCGGCTCGAACACGTCGATGTGCGCCTCGAACTCGGTCACCCGGTCGACGCTGGCGCGGAACAGGCCCCCCTGGCGCGCGCGCATGTCCGCCGCAGGCGAGCACCACAGGCGCAGCTGCGCCACTTCGGTGAGCGCCTGCCACACCCTGTCGGGTTCCGCCACGATGTCGACGCGGTGCGCGTAGCCCCGCTCTCTGTCAGCCATGGAGGCATTGTGCCATTCTCGCCGCCAAAGCCGGAGGTCCCATGCCGTTGGTTCACTTAGTCGTCGGTCTGGCGCTGCTCGAGTTCTTCCTGTTCGGCTTTGCGGTGGCGCGCGCCCGCGGCCGCTACCAGGTGCCGGCTCCGGCCACCCACGGCAACGAGGTGTTCGAGCGCTATTTCCGCGTGCAGATGAACACGCTCGAGCAGCTGGTCATCTTCGTGCCCTCGATCCTGGTGTTCGCGCGTTACTTCGGCGCCTACCTCGCCGCCGCGCTCGGGGTCCTGTTCATCATCGGCCGGGCCATCTACTTCCGCGGCTACGTGCGCGCCCCCGAGCAGCGCAGCATCGGCTTCGCCTTGAGCGCTCTGCCCAATGTGGTGCTGCTGCTGGGCGCCATCATCGGCGCCGTGCGCGCGCTCGCCGTGGGGTGAGCCCTGCTCAGGCCGGACGCGCGCGCCGGCGCAGCCAGCCGATGGCGATCGGCAGCAGCGACACCGCGATCACCAGCAGCGTCACCACGCCGAAGTTCTGCTTCACCAGTGGGATGTTGCCGAACAGGTAGCCGCCGCAGACAAACAGCAGCACCCAGGCGAAGCCACCCGCGAGGTTGTAGGCAAAGAAGCGTGCGAACGGCATGCGGCCGACGCCGGCGACGAACGGTGCGCAGGTGCGCACGATGGGCATAAAGCGCGACAGCGTGATCGCCATGCCGCCGTAGCGGCGGAAGAATTCCTCGGTGTAGTGCAGATACTCGACCTTGAGGAGCCGGTAGCGGCCACTGAAGGCCGGCGGCCCGATGATCCGGCCGACCGTATAGTTGGTGAGGTTGCCAAGCACCGCGGCAAGTCCGAGCAGGCCGCAGGCGAGCGGGGCGCTCAGTGTGCCGCTGGAATCGACTGCGGCGAGCGCTCCGACCGCGAACAGCAGCGAGTCTCCCGGCAGGAACGGCGTCACCACCAGTCCGGTCTCGGCGAAGATGACCGCGAACAGGATCGGGTAGATCCAGAAATGCACGTGCCCGAGCAGCTCGACCAAGTGGCGGTCGAGATGCAGCACCAGATCGATGAGCCACCCCAGCATGGGGCGAGAATATCAGCGCGGGGCGGGGACCTCAGGGGACGAGGTTGCGCGTCAGGAGCTCGCCCGCCGGATGAGCGTGGTGCTTGAGCAGCTCGAGTCCCAGGCGCACATCCGCGTCGCGCTCGGGCAGTGTCACCGCGCCCGAGCCGTCGAGCTCCGCCGGCCCGGTCCCCGGACCCTCCTCCACCACGTCCGGAACGATGCCCTTGCCGTGGATCGAGGCCCCCGAGGGCGTGAAGTAGCGCGAGGTGGTGAGCTTCACCGCTCCGCCGTGCGAGAGCGGCATGACGGTCTGCACCGAGCCCTTGCCGTAGGTGCGCCGGCCGACCAGCAGCGCCCGACCATGGTCCTTGAGCGCGCCCGCCACGATCTCCGAGGCCGACGCCGAGCCACCATTCACCAGCACCACGAGCGGTGCCCCGTCGATCAGGTCCCCCGGAGTGGCATCCATTTCGAAGCGCGACTCGGGGCTGCGTCCGTCGGCCGTCATGATCACGCCGGCCTGCAGGAAGTCATCCGCCACCGCCACGCCGGCTTCAAGCACTCCGCCGGGATTGTTTCGCAGGTCGAGCACGAGACCCTTAATGCCCTTGGGATTGTCGCGTTTAAGGAGCGAAAGTGCCCGCGACACGTCGGCCTGAGTGGTCTCACTGAAGCTCGTGATGCGCAAGTAGCCGTAACCGGGCTCGAGGCTCTCGCAGGCGACGCTGTGCACCTCGACTTCGGCGCGACGCAGCGCATAGCGCATCACCCCGGGCATGCCGCTGCGGCGGATGGTCAGCGTGACGAGGCTCCCGGAAGCCCCGCGCATGCGCGCGATGGCACCGGCGAGGTCGGCGCCGATGTCGGCGTCATCGATGCGCACGATCTCATCGCCGGCGAGCAGTCCGGCCTGCTGGGCCGGCGACCCCTCGATCGGACGCAGGATCTTCACCACGCCGTCTGCGGCCACCACTTCGATCCCGACGCCCGGATACGAGCCCATGGTGGACAGACGGATTTCGTCGAACTCTTCGCTGTCGAGGTAGGCCGAATGCGGATCGAGCGCGGCCACCATGCCGCGAATCGCCTTCTCCATCAGCGCGTGGTCATCGACCTGGTCGACGTAGTCGCGCTTGATGCGCTCGTAGACTTCGGCGAACAGGCTCGCTTCCTGCCAGGGAAGTCCGGGGCGCGTTTCCGGTGTCACTGCGCGCGCTTCCGCCGGACGCTCGGCGAGCGCGCCGCTGGTGAGCGCCGCGCCGAAGCCGAGGATGATCCCCACCACCAGGGTGAACAGGGTGCGCGAGCGCGTCGACATGCCTTCAGCCCCCACTAACTCACTGTGCCGCGCCCGCGCCTCAGCGCGTCGCCCCGGCGTACCACGTCATGTCCTCGCCGACGTCCGGGTTCGCGTCCGCGGCGGGCGCCGGTGCTTCTGCCGCGCTCTCCGCGGGCGGCTCGCTCGGCAGCGGCAGCTCGGTGAGCAGGTCCGCGAGCGGGATCGGCCGGCCGATCGCGAATCCCTGGCCGTAGTCAACGCCGAGCTCGGCGATGCGTGCACCGATCGCTTCGGTCTCGATGCATTCGGCCACGGTGATGATCGACATGCTGCGGGCCAGCTGCGCGATGGCGCGCACCATGGATTCCGCGCGCGGATCCTTGAGCACGTCACGCACGAAACTACCATCGATCTTCAGCATGTTCACCGGTAACTGGCGCAGGCAGGAGAGCGAGGACAGGCCGGTGCCGAAATCATCCAGCGCCACATGACAGCCGAGGCGGCGCAGCCGGCGCATCAGCGCCTCGGCGCGCGCCAGATTGGCCACGGTCGCGTTCTCGGTGATCTCGAAACAGAACAGCTCAGGGTCGAGTCCGGAGGTCTCGACCGACTGGATGAGCATGTCGGCGAAGCCCTCATCGTTGAGCGACTGGCCGGAGAAATTGATGGCGAAGCCCAAGGCGCGCCCTTCGAGGATGCTGGCGCGCGGCTTGAGCGCCTCGATGACGTGGCCGATGACCCAGCGGTCGATCACCGGCATCAGCTGGTAGCGCGCGGCGGCCGCCAGGAACGCATCCGGTCCCACGGTGCCGCCGGACTCATCGCGCATGCGCAGCAGCAGCTCGTAGCTTGGCCGCGCGTTCTCCGCACCGGACAGCGGCAGGATCAGCTGGGCATCGAGCGTCAGGCGCTCGAACTCGATGGCATCGCGCAGCTGCTGCGCGATGCCAGTGTCCGCCGGGCGGCGCACGCTGGAAGACTCGTTCGGCTGGAACACCTCGACGCGGTTGCGGCCACGGTCCTTGGCGGCCTTGCAGGCGCTCTCGGCCGGCGCGAGCACATGCGCAAGCTCGGTGGCGCTCGCTTCCAGCGGCGCGACGCCCACGCTGATGGAGATCGGCAGCCGCGGCTCGCCGTGCAGCACCGCGAGGCGCTCGGTACCCTCGCGCAGCGACTCGGCGAAACCGTGCGCATCGTGCACCTGTGCCGGCAGCACCGCGGCGAAGCGGTCGCCCTCGAGGCGCGCGCCGAAGGCCCCGGGCGGCAGACGCGCGCGGATGAGCTCGCCGAGCTGCGACAGCAGCGCATCGCCTACGTGCATGCCGGAGCGCTCGTTGATGTGGTGCAGCCGGTCGACGTCGATGTACAGGGCACTCCAGGGGTGCGCATCCTTCAGCTCGCCGACCAACGTGCGCACGCGCTTATCGAGCGCCTGGCGCGTGTACAACCCGGAGAGGCCGTCGTAGTTGCTCTCGATCGCGGCCAGTGCCTTGCGCGCGAGGATCTCGGCGATGTGCGCGTCGCGCTCGGTGAAGCTCTCCGCGCTCGGCTCGCGCAGCAGCGCCAGCACGCCGATCGAGCGCCCGGCACGCGAGCGCAGCGAGCAGCACAGCACGCGGTAGGGGAAGCCCTCGGGATTCTCCGCCGAGTGAGTCTCGTTCAGCACCAGCGGCTCACGCTGCCCCTGCGCCAGCGACAGGAGGCGGCGGTGGGCGCGCATCAGGAAACGGGTGTCGGGCGGTACGCCGCGCGCGGCGCGCACCAGCGTCACGCCTTTTTCCGGCACCAGGAGCGTGCCGGTCGCGGCGCGCAG
>DATHMN010000050.1:0-27995 GCA_035487135.1 Steroidobacteraceae bacterium
GCGGCCTTTTCACCCACCAGTACGTTGTCGGTAAAGGTCCAGTCGCTGAAGTTCGCCTTGAGCGCGGCCGTTCCGGTGCCGACACCGGAGCCGAAGAAGCCGTAGGCCGTATGCGTCGACAGGTTGTTGGTGAACACGAAATTGGTGGTGATCGTCGAGCCGGCCGGACAGCTGGCGCCACCGCTCGCCATGACGTCCGAAGGCGCACTCGCCGGCGAGGAGTTGAAGATCGTATTGTGATCGATGGTGATATCGGAGCCGCCGCAAATGATCTGGAAAGCGCGCCCGCTCGCGCCGCCGAGCGCGGTGACGCCGATGACGTTGTTGATGATCGAGACGCGCGCGGTCTTACCGCTGGTTTCGAGATTGTCGGTTCCCAGGATGTTGATGCCGCTGCCGAGATTGATGAAGGCGTTGCCGGTGACCGCGATGTCGGTGGTGGTCGACCAGGGGGCGGTCTGCTGCTGGTTGCGCGGAGTCAGCAGCAGGCCGAAGCCCTGCTGCGCTGCGGCCGGGTTGTTCTGAAACACGTTGCCGGCCACCAGCACCCGCTGCGCTGACTTGAACTCCAGCAGATTCTTGATGACGTATTGCGTGCTGAGCGTCAGCGGCTTGAAGAACAAGTTGTTGCGGATTTCGATGTCCGAGGGGACGAGCGAGGGTGCCGCGGAATCGGCGCCGCCGAACATCACGTTCTCGCCGGCACCTTCCAGGTAGTTGTCGACGATCTTGAGCGGCCCGCTGGTGTTCCATGCGGATAGCGCCTGGGTATCGTAGCCCACTTGCTTGAAAGCCGAGACGTACGAATCAATCACCGCCACGTAGGCGCCGTCCATCTCGATGCCGCGGCGGTTCTGCGCGACCGGATCGCCGTGGATATAACAGCGGTCGAAGACGATGTGATTGGCGAGCGTCGCGGTGGACTTGTCCTTGTTGCCGATGGTGACGACGTTATAGGTGAACGCGCCCGACACCGGCGCAAATTCGATGCCGACGAAACGGAAATGGTGACTGTTGTTCACCGTCACCATGGCGTTGTTGTTCGCCGGCGAAAGGATCTTCGGCATGCTGGCCGCATTGTTCGGGCTCACCCGCTGACCGGGACCGGGGAGCTTCGCGTACTGACTGGAGGTGACATAAATCCAGCCGCTGCCGCTGGTCTTGTTCGGCAGCGAGAAGGGGCCCACATAGCTGGCACCGGCCGCCAGCACGATGGTATCGCCGAGCTGGGCATTGTTGAGCGCGGTCTGGAAGTCACCGCCGGCCGCGACATTGATGGTGTTGCCGCTCGGGGCGGCGTAGGTGGTGTCGAACGTCTGCGGCGCCGTCGGCAGGGTTGCGGCCGCAACCTGCGTGGCGAGGCCTGCGGTGACGACCAGCAGCGCGCACAGGCGCGCTCCCAAGGGGCTCCCGATCCGATAGGACATTCGCTTCTCCAGAGATTCTGTCAAGTGACCGATAGTCGATATGCGCGACCTGCTGCGTGTATATTGCGGAACCGACGTGGCATTTCCAACCTGTCGCGCCTCAGCTACGCACTTGCATCCGTGGGACGTTTGCCACCGCGCCGCCGGGTGGCACGCCGGCTGTGCGCGAGGGTGAGGCAATTGCTGTGCAGAGCACTTACAAACGCTGACGTTGTCGCGCGCGAGCGGGATCAGCGCGTGCGCGCAGCGCACGCTGGGGATATGTGGCCAGTATTCTGAGCAGATTGCGCGGACGCTCCTTCGAGGAATTGCGCGTGCGCGGCCTGCAGGCGCTGACGGCGCGCCTCGAGCGCGTCGCTGCACCGCGCAGTGCCGTGAGCGTGCCGCACGGGGTTGCCCCGGAGCTGCTCGAGGAGCGCTGGTTCGCTTCCTTCCGCGCGCCCGGCGCGGCGGCGCTGGCCGCAGCACTGGCGCGCGCCGATCCGGAAGCAGCGCTGCGCCTGCGTCGCTTGAGTGATGCGCTTGAGCACGGCGTGATGCCGCTGCTCGGTTTCGATGCGCTCGCCGTCGGCAATCCGCCGCACTGGCACACGGACGCCTCGAGCGGCCGGCAATCCCCGCAGCGGCACTGGAGCCTCATCGATCATCTCGATGTCGCGCTGGTCGGTGACCACAAAGCGCTGTGGGAAGTGAACCGCCACCAGTATCTGCTCGCGCCGGCAATCTGCTGGCTGCAGGACCGAGAAGCGCGGCGCTTCACGCTGGTGCAGGCGCATCTGGATTCCTGGCTGCGCGCGAACCCGCGCGGAGTGGGCGTCAACTGGGTGAGCAGTCTGGAAGTAGCCTACCGTGCCATTACCTGGTGCTGGCTGCTGTGGCTGCTGCGTGAGGCGCCGTGGTCGCCGGCGCTGCGGGCGCGGCTGTTCGCCTCCCTCGCCGAGCACGCAGTGCACATCGAGCGCTACCTGTCCACGTACTTCAGCCCCAACACGCACCTCACCGGCGAGGCCCTCGGCCTGTTCTACCTCGGTACCGTGCTGCCGCGCGGCCGAGCGAGCGACCGCTGGCGCGCCAAAGGCGCGCGCATCCTCGAGGCAAGCCTGGCGCGTCAGGTGCACGCGGATGGCGTGTATTTCGAACAGTCGAGTCTCTACCAGCGCTACACCACCGAGATTTACCTGCACTACCAGCTGCTGGCCGAGGCGAGCGCCTGGCCGGTGTCGCCGCAGGTGCCTACCTCCTTGGGCCGCCTGTGCGAGGTGCTGCGCAGCCTGTCGTCCGCGGACGGACGTGTACCACTCATCGGCGATGACGATGGCGGACAGCTACTGCCACTGGACCAGCGGGCGCCGGAGGACCTGCGCGGGCTGCTGCTCGCGGCCGCAGTGACACTCGGGCGTCCCGAGTTCGTGATCGACGCTGGCGCGCCGCCGACGTTGGCGTATTGGCTGTGCGGCAGCGAGCGCAGCGAGCGAGTGCTGCAAGCAGCCGTGGTGCGGCCGCGCTGGCGGGATGTGCATTACGCGAGCGGCGGCCTCGCCGTACTGCGCGACGGCTGGACGCGCCAGGACGCGGTTGCGGTGCTGGATGCCGGGCCGCACGGCGCGCTCAGTCACGGTCACAGCCATGCGGACGCGCTCGCCATGACACTCACCCTGGGCGCCCACGAGCTGTTCATCGACCGCGGGACGCTGACTTACAGCGGCAGCGAGCGCAACGAGTTTCGCTCCACCAGTTCGCACAATACGCTCGAGCTCGACGGCGAGTCCGCCGCCACGCCGGCGCAGCCATTCCGCTGGAGCAGTGTGCCGCCGCCGGCAGCAGCGCTGGTTTTTTCGGCGGCTGCGTTCAGCGGTTTCATCGGCGGCGCGTACGGCCACGGCGCGAGCCTCCGGCCTTCCACCCACCGGCGCATCGTGCTCCACCAGCGTGGTGGTGCGTGGGTCGTGCATGACTGCGCCTGGCGCGCTGCGACACGCCGCGCGCTGATTCGCTGGCAGCTGGCGCCCGGCCTGCGCGCCGAGCGCCAGAGCGCGGTAAGTTTCGTGGTGCGCGATCCGCGCGGAGCTGCGCTGGCGACGATTTATGCGCCGGGCGCGGCGCAGGTGTCGGTGGTGGCACGCGAGGTATCGCTGCGACTCGGACACCATACGTCGGCACAGTGTCTCGAAATCACTCTGTCGCCCTCGCTCGAGGGGCTGACGGTCATCGTGCCTGCAGGCGTCAACAATGACCTCAGCCAGCCCGAGGAGCCTCAGGACGCAGCAGCAGGTCGCTCCTTCGAATGGAGCGATCCCCTGGGGCGTCACCGGGTGAGCCTCGGGGCGGAGGCGCTCAGCGAAGGACCGACGCTCGCCGATGCGGCACTCTCCTGGGCGATCGAGCCCGCCGGCGCCGCCGGACCGCGTTTTGCGCCTGCCTGGATGATCGCGGCGGCCACGGCCGTGCCGCAGCTCGCGCCTGAGCAGCCGATCACGGCTTGGCTGTCGACCTCAGGCAAAATGGCGTTATTCGAGAAAAAACCTCAAGGCTGGAGGGAGCTTCCCGTCGACCGCACCGGCCGCGGCGACGACTAAAACAGTATGTGTGGCATCTGCGGCATCGTCAGCGTGAACCGGAACAGGACCCCCGAGCGTGCGGTGCTCGAGCGCATGTGCGCCAGCATCGTGCACCGGGGGCCGGATGGCTCCGGTGTCTATCTCGAACCCGGCATCGCGCTCGGGCACCGGCGCCTGAGCATCATCGACGTGGCCCACGGGCAGCAGCCGATGTACAGCGACGACCGGCGCTACGTCATCGTCTATAACGGCGAGGTCTTTAATCACCCGACCCTGAAGTCCCAACTCGAGCAGTCCGGAGTGCGCTACCGGACGCGCTCGGACACGGAGACCGTGCTGCATCTGCTCGAGCGCGAAGGCGCCGCTGCGGTGCAGCGACTGCGCGGGATGTTCGCTTTTGCGCTGTGGGACCGGCAGGAGCGCCAGCTGCTGCTGGTGCGCGACCGCTACGGTGTCAAGCCGCTGTACTACGTGCATGAGAGCGATGGCTCGCTGGTGTTCGGCTCGGAGATCAAGGCCTTGCTGCCCGCGCTCGCTGCGCGGCCGGGATTGAACCGCCGCGCGCTGCCCGATTTCCTCGCCAATCACGCGCCGTCCGGCGAGGAGACGCTATTTGCCGGCGTGAAGCGGCTCGCCCCGGGCCATACGCTGGTATGGAAAGATGGCGCCATCAGCCTGCAGCGCTACTGGGATCTGCCGGTCGGCGATCTCGTCAGCGGCCCGCCGCCCGGATCGGCGGCCGAGCGGGCGCTGGTCGTGGAGTACCGCGAGCGCTTCACCGAAGCCGTGCGCATCCGGCTGATGAGCGATGTGCCGCTCGGCATGTTTCTTTCCGGCGGCATCGACTCGGCGGCCATTACCGCGACCATGGCGGGCCTGGTGCGCGAACCGATCCGCACGTTTTCGGTGGCCTTTGCCGAGCGCGAAGCGAACGAGCTCGCTTACGCGCGCATGGTGGCGAGTGCCTACCGTACTTCACACCACGAGGTGCTGGTTTCACCCGAGGAGTTCTTTGCGGCCCTGCCGCGTCTGGTGTGGCACGAAGACGAGCCGATCGCGCATCCCTCGAGCGTCGCGCTGTACTTCGTCTCGCGGCTTGCGTCCGAGCACGTCAAGGTGGTGCTGACCGGTGAGGGGAGCGATGAGACGCTCGCCGGCTACAACCGCTACCGGGTCACCGAGTACAACAGTCGTCTCGGCTCGGCGTATGAGCGGCTGGTCCCCGCGGTCGGCCGCCGCGGCCTGGCGCGCGCGCTGGGCGCGCTGCCGGCCAGTTCGCGGCTGCGGCAGAAGATGGCGCGCACTTTCCTGATGCGCGGCGCGGACCTCGATGATCTGTATTTCGATAACTTCGCAGTGTTTGGGCGCCGCGCGCAGCACGAGCTGTTTGCGCCGCAGGTGCGCGCCGAGATTGCGCAGATTGACCCGTACGCCGCTTACCATGCGGCGCTCGCACGCGTCAGCGGCAAGCCGCTGGTGTCGCAGCTGCTGTATGCCGATGCCAAGACCTACCTGCACGAGCTGCTGATGAAGCAGGACCAGATGAGCATGGCCGCCTCAATCGAGAGCCGCGTGCCATTCCTCGACCACCTGCTCACCGAATGGCTGGCCACCGTGCCGCAGAACCTCAAGCTGCGCGGCACCACCACCAAGTGGATTCTGCGCGAGGCGATGCGCGACAAGCTGCCGCCCGCCATTCTGCAACGCAAAAAGATGGGCTTCCCGGTGCCGGTGGCAGGATGGCTGCGCGGGCGCTGGCGACCGCTGCTCGACGAATACGTCCGCGGTGCGCGTGCGCGCGACCGCGGACTGTTCAGTCAGCGCGCCGTCGATGCCCTGGTGGGCGAGCATCTGGCCGGCATCAATCACGCCGAGCGGCTGTGGGCGCTGCTCACCTTCGAGATCTGGGCGCGCGTATTTCTCGATGGCGAAGCCCCCGAGACCCTACAGATGCCGCTGCGCCAGGCGGCCTGATTCATGCGCATTCTGTGGATCAAGACGGAGCTGCTGCATCCGGTCGACAAGGGCGGGCGCATTCGCTCCTACCAGATGTTGCGCTCCCTGATGCAGCGCCACCACGTGACCTACGTGTGTCTGGACGACGGCAGCGCCGCGAGCGATGCGCTCACGCGCGCACAGGAGTATGCCCACGAGGTGGTGACAGTGCCGTTCCGTCCGGCGCGCAAGGGCACCCCCGCCTACCTCGCGGACCTGCTGCTCAACCTGTTCTCACCGGTGCCCTACATCGTCGCGCGCTTCCGTTCCGGCGCACTGCGGGCGCGCATCAACCGGCTCGCGGCCACGAGCGATCTGGTCGTGTGCGATTTCCTCATGCCTTCTGTCAACGTCGCGGATGACCTGCCGGTGCCGGCGGTGCTGTTTCAGCACAACGTCGAGGCGCTCATCTGGCAGCGGCGCGCCAGCGTGCCGCAGAACGCGCTGCAGCGGGCCTACATGCAGCTGCAGTGGCGGCGCGTGCGGCAATACGAGGCGGCGCAGTGCCGGCGCTTCTCCCACGTGGTCGCCGTCTCCGCGGTGGATGCCGAGCTGATGCGGCGCGAATACGGCCTGCAATCGCTGAGTCACGTGGAAACCGGGGTGGATTTCGAGTATTTCGCGGCACCTTCCGGCCGCCCCAGGAGCGGTCTGGTATTCGTCGGCTCGATGGACTGGATGCCGAACGCGGATGGCATCCGCTGGTTCGCCGCCGAAGTGTTTCCGCAGATCCGCGCTGCGCTTCCCGAGGTCACCCTGACCGTGGTGGGGCGCGAGCCGGCGGCGGCGCTGCGGCAGTTGGCGACACCGAATTCCGGCATCACGGTCACCGGTACGGTGCCCGACGTGCGCCCCTACCTCGAGCGCGCGGCGATCAGTGTAGTACCGCTGCGCATCGGCGGCGGCACGCGCCTGAAAATCTATGAGGCCATGGCGATGGGCACACCGGTCGTGGCCACCACCATCGGCGCCGAGGGACTGCCGGTAAAGAATGGCGAGCACCTGCTGATCGCCGACAGTGCGGCAACGCAGGCCGCTGCAGTCATCGGGCTGCTGCAGGACCGCGAGCGCGCCACTCGTATCGCCGCCAGTGCACTGCGTTTCGTGCGCGCGCACTGCAGCTGGGAGGGCGTGGCCGAGCAGTTTCTGTCTCAGTGTGTCAGCTTTGGGGTGACGCGCACGCTCGCCCGTGAGGATCGGGTTGCATGAGTACGATCAGCATTTTTGGTCTCGGTTATGTGGGCTGCGTGTCCGCGGCCTGCTTCGCCAGCGCAGGTCATCGCGTGCTCGGGGTCGATGTCGCGCAGTCCAAGGTGGATCAGATCAACGCCGGCCGCAGCACGATCGTCGAGGAGGGGATCGCGGAACTGGTGGCGAGTGCGGTCAGCTCCGGCAAGCTCTCGGCGACCACCAGTGTCAGCGCTGCCGTTCAGGCGAGTGAGATCTCGCTGGTGTGCGTCGGCACTCCCAGCCGGCCGAACGGCAGCATCGATCTCGCTTATGTGCTGCGGGTGGCCGAACAGATCGGGACGGCGCTGCGCACCAAGGGGCGCTTCCACACCGTGGTGATCCGCAGCACCGTCATGCCCGGCACCATCGATACGCACGTGATTCCGGCGATCGAGGCGGCCTCTGGCCTGAAGCACGGCGGCGGGTTCGCGGTCTGCTCGAATCCCGAATTCCTGCGCGAAGGCACCTCGATCCGGGACTTCCACGAACCGCCGTTCACGCTGGTCGGCGCGCTGGACGTGCGGCACGCGGAGCCGGTGCTGGCGGTTTACGCCGGCGTCACCGCTCCCACGCACGTGGTGCCGCTGCGCGTCGCCGAGACCGTCAAGTACGCCTGCAACTGCTTCCACGGCCTGAAGGTGGGTTTCGCCAATGAGATCGGCAACCTCTGCAAAGTGATGGGCGTCGACAGCCACGAGGTGATGCGGCTGTTCTGCGAGGACAAGAAACTCAACATCTCGACCGCTTACCTGCGGCCCGGCTTCGCCTTCGGCGGCTCCTGCCTGCCGAAGGACCTGCGGGCGCTGGTGCATCGCGGACGGGTGGAAGACGTCCCCATGCCGATCCTGGAAGCGGTACTCGACAGCAACCGCCGGCAGATCGAGCGCGCCTTTCACATGGTGCTCGCCGCCGGCTCGAAGCGCATCGGCGTGCTGGGACTGGCTTTCAAAGCCGGTACCGATGATCTGCGCGAATCGCCGACCGTGACTCTGGTCGAGATGCTGCTCGGCAAGGGCTGCCAGGTGGTGATTCACGACCGCGATGTCACGCGCGCAAACATCATCGGCGCCAACCGCGAGTTCGTTGAGCGCGAGATTCCGCATCTGTGGTCGCTGCTGCGGCCGAATGTGGCGGAAGTCATTGAGGCGAGTGAGACCGTGGTGATCGGTAACGGCTCGCCGGAGTACCGCCAGCTGGGCGCAGCGCTCGACGGGCGCATGGTGGTTGATTTAGCCCGTGCGCTCAGCGGTAAGGTGTCCGGCGAGCGCTATCAGGGTATCTGCTGGTGAATGGCGCCGCTGACAGGCTGGGCTACCTGATCAGCCAGTATCCGGCGATCAATCATACTTTCGTGCTGCGCGAGATCCGCGCCATGCGCGCGCGCGGCTTCCAAGTGTTCACCGTGTCGGTGCGGCGCAGCGACCGGCCGCTCGAGCAGCTGAGCGCCGATGAGGCCGACGAACATCAGCGCACCTTCTCCATCATTGGCGCCGGCGCCGGGCATGCATTCGGCGCGAATGTGCGGGCCTTCTGCCGCCAGCCGCTGCGCTACCTGCGCGGGCTGTTGTTCGCCTGGAGGCTGAGCCGCGGCACGCCGCGTCTGCTGGTATCGCATACCTTCTATTTTCTCGAGGCGGTCGTGGCGGGCGAGTACTTTCGCCGCCAGCAGGTGGGGTTCGTGCATACGCACTTCTCATCGACGGTGCTGCTGATCTTGTCGCGCATTTTCCCGCTGCGCTATTCGCTCACCATCCACGGGTCCGGCGAGTTCGATGACGTGGTCGGATTTCACATGGCCGAGAAGGTCGCCGGCGCGAGCTTCGTGGCCACCATCAGCAACTACGGTCGCAGCCAGGTCATGCGCGCATCCGACCCGCTGCACTGGCACAAGGTCAAGATGCTGCCGCTCGGCATCGATCCGCAGTCGTTCGCGCCGCCGGTGCGTCCGGCGCGTGCCGCGGGCGAGCCATTCAAGCTGCTGTTCGTGGGGCGGTTGTCCGCGGCTAAGGCGCCCCACATGCTGGTCGATGCCGTCGCCATCCTGCGCGCCGGCGGCCGTCCGGTTGAGGTGACTGTGGTAGGCGACGGCCCGATCCGGCCGGCGCTGCAGGCTTACATCCGCGAGCGCAACCTGGAGCCGTACATCAGTCTGGTCGGTGCCTGCAACCACGATCAGGTCATCCGCTATTACGCACAGAGCGATGCGTTCGTGCTCACCAGCTTTGCCGAAGGCGTGCCGGTGGTGCTGATGGAAGCCATGGCCACCGAGCTGCCCTGTGTGGCCACCTGGATCACCGGCGTGCCAGAGCTGATCGACAACGGCAGCGAAGGACTGCTGGTGCGCCCGGCCTCGCCGCAACACGTTGCTGCAGCGATTGGCCGCCTGATGGACGACCCCCAGCTGGCGCGGCGCATCGGCGAGCAGGCACGCCGCAAGGTGGTCAGTGCCTACGATCTGGCGCGCAATGCGCAGAGCCTTGCGGAGGTTTTCCAAGCCCAGCTCCGCGGGGATGCCGCCGTCGCCGCGCGCGCTGAGGTGCCGCCGCAGCTACCGCCAGCGGTGGGGTCGGCAGAGCACTGGCGCGATCGGCGTCTGTAAGGTGCGCAGCATGCGCCCGGTGCGCCGCGCTGCGGCGGCCTCACGCGCCGCTGAGAATGCTGAACACCACGTTCATGCCGTGCGCCTCGACATCAATACGGCGCACCCGGCTGTTGCTCTCCAGATCGTACAGCACCACGTGCGTGGGCTCTTCGCGCATGCCTTCCTTCAGGACTTTTTTGACCCAGAGGATGTTCTCCTGGAAGCGCGTCTTGCGGACGCGCGAGAAGCCGACCCACCAGCGCGAGGGGCTCAGCGGCAGTATGCCGCGGCACCAGCCGAGCAAGGCATCCGGGTCATCCATGGTTTTCAGATCGACGATCTGCTCGACCTGCAGACTGTCGGTGCTGGCTATCGCGACGCGCCCGTCGACCAGCGTGAAGAACATCTTGCCGAAGCGCACCAGGCCGTCGTGCGGGTATTCGACCGCGATGTCGACGCGCTTGCGCGGGTCGCTGAGGCACAGAGCGTCACGCTGGCGCATGCGCGTCACCCAGACCTCGCCGTTCAGCTCGGATACGAAGTTGGGGTGGGAGTGGTGTGGCTTGGTACTCTCGACCTTGCGGTAGTCAACATCGGCGGAGAACCGCCCCCAGGGGTTGGGCTCGCCGAGGACGTTCCATTGTTCGAGGCGCTCGCCCTGCGGGCTGAAACGCACCACCATGTCGAGTCCAGTGACCGCCGCCAGCAGGCTGCCATCATGGGCGGGGATCACGTGATGCAGATCATTGAAGCACGGCAGCGAGACGTAATGCAGCACCTTGAAGTCGGGCAGCTGCAGTACCAGCACCTCGGTGGAGGTGCACAGGTAGAGCCGATCGCCCACCAGAGTGCCGCTCTTGAACAGCACGCTTGAATTTTCGTGGGCCTTGGCCTCGCGTGGTGACTGGTATTCGAAGCACTTGGCGACCGCGCCGCTCTCCGAATCGATGCTCAGTACGATGGCACCGTCGTACAGGTTCCACTCTTCGTTGTTCTTGATGACATGGCGGTTTTGCCTGCCGCCGAGCACGTATAGTGTGGACATCAAATCGTCTCGTCAGACCCGCGCGTCCGTAGGTTGGTCCCAGTTGGTGCAGACAGAGGGTCGAGTGCAGCGCGCGGCAGGGCCACAGACCAGCCGACTTCCGTCCGAAAACGACCATACGGTAACACGGCGCGAAGATTCCGTGACCGGGGTCACGCCCGTCCGGCAAAGCCGCACGCCGGTGGTGCGCGCTGCCGCTGCGCGCCAGCGGACTGCCTGCGCGGCCGCCGCCGGGCGCCCGCTTCAGCTATGTTGAAGAAGGCGTTCATCAACGCCACTGCGGCCACGCTGGGCACCGCGGCCGCGATGCTGGCAGGGCTGCTGGTGATGCCGCATCTGATCGCGCAGATGGGTGCGCCACGCTACGGCCTGTGGACGCTGGTCACCGGTATCACCGCCTATCTCACCCTGCTGGATTTCGGCGTCACCGCCGCGGTCTGGCGCCTGACGGCACGCATCCGCGAGAGCGACGGCGCCACGGCACTCAACGAGCTCATCTCGACTGCGATCGTGCTGCTGAGCGGCCTGTGTGTCGTACTGTGTCTGGCGACCTGGCTGGCGGCGAGTGTGTTCTGCGACCTGTTTCCGGTGCCGCCCGAGCAGGTGCCCGATGTGGTCGCGGCGATCTGGATCGTCGGGCTGTCGACCGCACTCACCATTCCGTTCGGTGCCTATGTGGGACTGGTGTGGGCCTACGAGCGCTTCGATCTGCTCAATGCGGTGGAGATTCCGGCGGCCGTGCTGCGCACCGCAGGGGTGCTGATATTCGTGCGCCACAGCTGGCCGCTGGTGCACGTCGCGGTCATCAACGGCGCGGTGAGCCTGCTGGTCGTGTTCAGCAAAACCGCCATCTGCTACGCGCTCGCCCCGCAGTTGCGCGTGCGGCTGCGTTACGTGCGCCGCGCCTGCGTGCAGGAGCTGTTCTCATTCGGTTTCTGGATGAATCTGTTGGTGCTCTCGCGTGCGGTCGTGCCGCAGATCATCTCGGCATGCATCGCGCGCCTGATCAGCACCAGCGCACTCACCACCTTCTCGGTAGCGCGTCAGCTGGTGTTCTACACCAATACCTTCATGAACTCCGCCACCCAGGTGCTGGCACCCCGGGCGATGGCGCTCGGGGCGCGCGCCGAGGCCGCCCCGCGTACCGCCCTGTTGCTGGAGGGCGGGCGCTATGCGCTCGCGCTCACGCTGTTCTTCTTCGGCGGCTTCAGCGCTTTCGGCGCACAGTTTATCAACATCTGGCAGCACGGTACCCAGAATGCGGCGTACCCGCTGCTGCTGATTCTGCTGGCCGGTGAGCTGCTGCCGATGTCGCAATGGGTGACCTACAGCCAGATCGTCGGTGCCCAGCGGCAGAAGTTTCTGGCGTACACCAGTGCCCTCGAGGGGGTGGCGGCAGTGGCGGCGGCGGCGCTGTTGCTGCCGCACTTCGGACTGGCGGCGGCCTGCGTCGGCATCTCGATCGTCGCGACGTTGATTCGCGGGGTGCTGCTGTGGTGGCTCGGTTGCCGGCTGCTCGACGTGCCGTTGCGTCAGTACGTGCGACGGGTGTTCGTCCCGGTGACGGCGACGGCGGCCGCGCCGGTGCTGGCCGCCAACGCAGCCGGCCGCTGGCTGCAGCCGGCCAGCTGGGGTGAACTCGCCGCACTCGCCATCGCGTACGCGCTGCTGTATGCGGCGCTGCTCGGCTGGTTCCTGCTCGGCGCCGAGCGCCTGCGGTCGATGGTGACGGCACTGAGGCAGCTGCGCGCCTAGCGCGCCGCGCCTCAGGAGCGGGCGATGCGTTCGCCCGCGCGGCGCGCGGCGGCGGCGACGTCGGCCGGAGTCACGAGCCGTGCAGCGAACAGTGCGCCGACGTAGATGAGGGTGCCGGCCGTGACCCCGGCGAGATCGCCGACGAGCGGCGGTAGCACCGACATGATCGCGCGGCCGGCGGCGAAGCCGGCGCACACGCCCAGCAGCAGGATCACGAAGATGCTCTTAGGTATCGTCATGCGGAAACTGCGGTTGGCCGCGCTGCGGGTGATGATGAAGAACACCGCGTAGGTCAGCGCGGTGCCGAGCGCGGCACCGCGGATCCCGAAGCGCGGCGTCAGCGCCAGTTGCATCAGCACCGCGGTGATGGCGACGGTGGCGGTGATCAAGGCCTTGAGGCCGGTGCGCTTGGCGATCAGCAGGCCGATATCGGACATGGTGGTCGCCAGGTTGAACACCCAGCCGACCGCGAAGATCGGCACCAGTTCGGCGGCGCCGCGATAGCTCGGCGCCGCGAGTACGCGTACCGCGAGTGGCGCGGCGAGGCTCACACCCAGCGCCAGTAGCATGGCGAAGGCCAGGTAGCGGGTATAGAGCAGGCCGATATCGCGGCTGCCGTTCGGCGTGTTCCAGCGTGCCAGCGCATACGGTGCCCAGACACTCTCGATCGGGCTCGCGAACACGCTCAGAGTCATCTCGCCGATCTTGCTCGCGAGCGACAACAGCCCGAGGGTGGCGATGGAGCCGAAGGAGATGACCGCAACCCGGTCGGCGTTGGAATAGACGTACACGAACACCACCGACGGGATGTAGGGCAGTCCCAGCTGGATCAGCTTGCCCATCACGCTGCGCGATGCGTGCAGACCGGCCTGACGGAAGATGAACAGCGCGGCGATGCCGCCGCTGATCAGCGCCGTCAGCAGATTGCCGAGCAGGGCGCCTGCCAGCTGCAGTTTGAGACTGTGCAGCAGTAGATAGTTGCTGCCGAGCAGCAGCAGCAGCCGCCCGCTCTGTGCGATGACGTACTGACCGGACTTCAGTTGCACCTGCAGGCTGGTGAGCCCCTGCAGGAACGTGCCCTCGAACGCAAGCCACAGCACCAGCACCGCCACCAGGCCGATCGAGATGTGCGGCAGTCCCAGCTCCGAGCCGAGCAGCGCCGAGAGTGTCAGCAGCGGCACGATCACGACCACGGCGATGGCGAAGTTGAGCACCAGCACGGTTGAAGTGACGGTGCGATGCCAGGCGCGCGAGGGATCGTCGAAGTAGACGCGGATGTAGGCTTGGCGCACGCCGAGGTAACCCACCTGCATGCAGATGCCGACGAAGCGCAGCAGCGTCTCGAGGATGCCGTACTGCCCGGTGGTGAGTGCGTGGGTATAGATCGGCAGCATCAGCACGCCGCCGAGGACCGAGACGGTGCTGCCGGCGAAGTACACCAGTGAGTGACCGGCGAGGCTGCGACCCCGGCCGGGGCCGAGCGGCGGTTGCGGGAGCAGATCCGGGCTTTCTTCGCTGGCGCTCACGTGCGGGCCATTTCCCTCGGGCCGGGTCCGTTTTTTCGTGGTCGGCGCCGCGTGCTGGGTCGCGGCGCTGTGAGGCGTGGTCTTGCGCCCGCGCTAGCGGCGTGCGACGGCCGCCCACACTCGTTCGCCGTGCACCACGAAGGCGATGCGGTCGCTGCGCAACGGCTGGAATACGGCGGCGATCTCCCGCGGGGTGGGATTGGGATACTCCTTGAAGCTCCAGCCGTCACGCGGCGCGTAACCGCTGGCAAACAGCGAGTCCGAAAGAAATACCCGCCCACCGCGCGCCACCGTGACATCGATGTCGTGCAGCTCGCGGGCGCGCCAGCTTTCCGCGCGCTGCACGATCTCGTTGGACACATTGTCTATCTTGGGCAGAGTTGGATCGTGCGGCAGCGCAATAACGCGCGCACGCGGCCCGAACAGCACCACCAGGTCGTTCGGGCCGGTCGCCTGGTGCAGCGCATCGACCCACGCCTGCCGGTAGGAATCGCGCGCCAGCACCGGTGCGAAGGTTCCCGTCCAGTTGACCAGCCCGACGATCAGCAGTACCAGCATGCCGGCGGCCAATACCGTGGCCGAACCCCAGTGCGCGCGCTGCAGCTCGATGACCTGCGCGAAGATCAACAATTGGAAGGGGAGCGAGGGGAGATAGCGCTCCAGGTCCGTGCCCTGCCAGGCGATGGCGAACAGCAGATTCACGACCAGCGCCAGCAGCGCGGCGAGCAGCACCCCCTGGCGCGGGCGATCCAGGCTACGAAAGTGTCGTGCCAGCACGAGCAGCGCCGCCGCGAGCGCTGCGTACCACACCGCCAGCACGGCGAGCCAGGGGGTCATCGGGAACGCGTTTTCGTGAAACAGCCACAGGCGCAGCTGGTAGTTGAGATCGCCAATCGAGACGATCGACTGCGGCCAGCCCATCAACATGCGCAGCACACTCGCCAGGCCGAAGTGCGCCGGTATGTGGTGCTGCGTGCACGAGAGCCACACGCCAAAACTCGGCCGCATGGCGCCCACCACGTCGCCGCATTCAGGGGCGTTGGTGGTGCTGAGCGTGTAGCCGATGAGCAACGGCACCACGAAGGCGAGCAGGAAGCCCGCCGCCAGCGCCGCGGTCATCGTGCCGGCGGACCGCAGCGAACGGCGATTGTCCGCAGGTCCGAGCAGCAGCACGAGCCACAGCGACGGTGCGACGATCACCTGGATGGCCCAGGTCGCCGTGGCGAGACCGCAGGCGACGCCCACCAGCAGCGCCTGTGGCAGCCGCCGCAGGGCTTCCGGCGGTTTGATCGCCAGTCGCAGCGACAGCGCGCATAAAAGCACGCTCAGGCCGTAGCTCGAGCCGGTGAACGAATACACCCAGAAACCGTTCGAGAGCAGAAACAGCAGTGCGGCGAGGAAGGCAGGTGTCGGGCGGAACAGCGCGCGCAGCAGCAGATAGATTGCGAGCACCGCCAGTACGCTCGTGGCCAGGCACAGGAACTGCAGCACCCACAGTGTTTGCGAGGAGCTCTGCATCATCCCCAGCAGGTGGCTCGACAGGCTGCCGAGCGGGCGCCAGACCAGATGGCCCGGCTCGATGAGCGAGCCGTGCAGAATGTCGAGGGTGTAGATGGGCCCATCGCCATAGCGCACTGATTCTGAGCGCACGAACAGCGCCGTGCTCAGCACCAACAGCACCAACAGTGCGGCGCGGTCCCAGGCGCGCCTCTCGCCACGCACAGCCGCCGGCCGGTCAGTCCCTTGCGTCATCCGCGCTCCTCGCAGGCGGCCGCACCCTGGCCACGTCGGTCATTTAGTCGCGCCCGTGGGGGCGAATGACCGCGCGCTCCTGGGCGCGCGGCGCAAATACAAACCCCGAATACAACAAATAGTTCACGCTCATGCCGGCCAGCGAGCCGAGCGCCACGCCGAGCACCGGCATGTGCCGGGCACTGGGCCACAGCTGCACGGCCAGAACGAAAGCGGCATAGTTGGCTGTCCCTCCGGCGATGCTCGACAGCAGATAGCGCAACCACTCCCGCAGCAGGCCGCGGGTCGATTGTGCGCTCGACTCGAAGGTGGCTGTCCGGTTTATAAGCCATGTTGAAAAGACGGCAGCGACAAAAGACAACGCTTTGGCCACGTACAGGTTGACGTGGCCGTGGAAAACCAGGAGCTGCAGCACGCCGGCATCCACCAAAAACCCCAGCACACCCACCAGGGCGAATCGCAGCGGCCGGAAACGCAGTGCAGCACGCATAACCGCGATGTCCGCCCGCCGCCCCTCAGGGTCGCTGCGGTGTCTTGAGCGGGATGGAGGAATAGTGCAGACGCTTCAGCTCGAGACGTCCGCGCGTGACGGTCTGCAGGATGAGCCCGCAGGTGAAGCTCAGGCAGGCGATGATCATCAGGCCGGTCGCGAGCACCGCGGTCGGCAGCCGCGGCACGAGCCCGGTGCGCATATATTCCTCGAACAGTGGTATCACCAGCACAATCGAGGCGAGCGCAGCGATGAGACCGGTGCAACCGAAGAACGCCATGGGCCGCTCATCGCGCAGCAGCGAACCGATGGTCCTGAGGATGCGCAGGCCGTCGCGGTAGGTCTTGAGCTTGCTGAACGAGCCCGGCGGCCGCTCGCGGTAGGGGGTGGGGAGCTCGGCGATCGGTACGCGCAACTGCAGCGCGTGCACGGTGAGCTCGGTCTCGATCTCGAAGCCGGCCGAGAGTGCCGGAAAGGATTTCACGAAGCGTCGTGACATGACGCAGTAGCCGGAGAGCATATCGGTGAAACGCTTGCCAAACAGCTGCGCCACCGTGGTGGTCAACAGCCAGTTGCCAAAGCGGTGGCCGGAACGATAGGCCGCCTGGGCGGTGTCGATGCGCGCCGCGTTCACCAGGTCGAGCGGTCCGCTCAGCAGCTCGTTGAGCAGCGCAGGCGCACTCGCGGCATCGTAGGTGCCATCGCCATCGACCAGCACATACACGTCGGCCTCGACGTCGGCAAACATGCGCCGCACCACGTTGCCTTTGCCGCGCAAGGGCTCGCTGCGCACCATGGCGCCGGCGGCGGCCGCCGCCGCCATGGTGCCATCGGTGGAAGCGTTGTCATAGACGAACACCGCGCAGCCGGGCAGGAAGCGGCGGAAGTCACTCACCACATCCGCGATGGTGGCCTGCTCGTTGTAGCAGGGGATCAGTACCGCAACATCATGGGTCATAGGGTCTCTCGTCGGCACGTCCAGCCCGCTCAGGTCGCCGTTACGCGACCGAGACCCCGACGGCAGCGGGTTCGGTGCGCTCGTGCGGGCAGGGCGGGGCCCGCTCCATAGGCCCAGGCGCCATCCTAACTGACCCGACGCTTTCCCGCAGACGGGTCTGTATGAAGTTGGAGTGAAGTTATTGCCGCGGGGTTGACAACTGACCGCAGCGCACTATCGGGGTCAGCGGGCGCTCGCTGCAGTCAGTTTGGCCGACTACATCCTCAGGCCGGCGTCGACCTCGACGCAGCGCCCGGTGAATAGGTCGTTCTCGAAGATAAAAGCCACAGCATGCGCGATCTCCTCCGGCTCACCGAGACGGCCAAGCGGAATCGGAGCAGTTATTTTCGCGAGTGCCTCGGGCTTCATGGCGGCGACCATCGGCGTGCGGATGAATCCCGGGGCAACCGCACCCACGCGGATGCGGTAACGCGCCAGCTCCTTCGCCCAGACCACGGTCATGGCGGCGACCCCGGCCTTGGCGGCACTGTAGTTGGTCTGCCCGGCGTTGCCGGCGCGCGAAATGCTGGAGACATTGACGATCACACCGCCGCCGGCATCGCTGATCATGCGCTGCGCCGCTTCGCGTGCGCACAGGAACACGCCGGTCAGGTTGACATCGATCACCGACTGCCACTGGGCCAGCGTCATCTTGCCGATGACGTGGCCATCCTTGACCTTGACCAGCATGCCATCGCGCACGATGCCGGCGTTGTTGATGAGACCATCGACACGCCCGAAGTCGGCGGTGACCTGATCGAGGGTGCCGACCACGCTGTCTTCGTTGGCGGCGTCGGCCACGTAGCTGCGCGCCACGATGCCGAGCCGGGCGCACTGCTCGCTGGTCTCGCTGACCTCGTCGGCATTCACATCAAGCAGCGCGAGATTGGCGCCCTTGCCGGCGAAATGCTGCGACAGTGAGCGGCCGATGCCGCGCCCCGCCCCGGTCACCACGATGGTCTTGCCACTGACATTCACTGGGTTACTTCTCCTGCGGTTTTCAGCGTCGCGGCATTCCTCAGCCGCGACGTTTTCCAGATTCGGGTTTGCTGGGCTTGTCGCCCGCGCCAGCGCCGCCGGGCGCGTTGAACGCGGAGAGCATCGAGGCCTGCATCTTGGCCCACATCTCCATGTTCTGACGGGCCATCTCGGCGAGCGGCGCCATCGGCGTCTCCAGCGCTTTAGCCATCTCTGCCTGCATCACGTTCTGCTGCTTCAGCAGGCTGCCGATGCTCTGCTCCAGGTACTGCGTCAGCAGCTGCTGGATCGGGTTGCCGTAGAAACGAATGATGGCCTCGAGCAGCTGCGTGCTCAGCACCGGGGTGCCGAACTGTTCCTGGCTCGCGATGATCTGCAACAGGATGCTGCGCGTCAGGTCCTCGCCACTGCGGTCGTCCACGACTTTGATGCGCTGGCCGCCAGCGATCAGCTTGCGCAGGTCGTCCAGGGTCACATGCCGGCTGTCATGCGCGTCGTACAGACGCCGGTTGGCGTATTTGCGGATCAGGCGTTCTTCGGCCATCGTTGTCACCCCCGCGACCGATCGCGGCGCAGCCTTGAGCGAAGGCGAGACCGATACTAGCCTCAGTGTATGCAACGCACAACAACGCACTTCAAGCTTTTGCAGGCTAGTCCGTTTGGCGTAGATCTGCGGTTTTACAGCGGGATTGTCGGTGCCATCGGCACGCCATCCGACCCTTCCACCAATGTGATTTAGCGCGGCGCATACAAAATGACAGACCCCCACGCAAGCAACCCTTTTAGAGCGGACGCCGCCTTCACGGCAGCCGCCGAGCGCTTCTACGAACTGCTGAAAACCTTCGGCGCACCTGCCGCAGCCGCCGCCGGGCGCAGTCCTGACTGGACTACCCTGGCCGCACCGCTCGCCGGTCAGTTTGAGCAATGGCTCAAGATGTCGCAGTTCGGCGGACCCTGGTCCGGCGCCGCTGCGCCCGGCGGTCTCGGGCACGGCTTCGAGGCTGCCTCGCCGGCCTGGCTGTTCGGCAGCTTGCCGCTCGGTCCGGCGGCCGCACCTGCGGGCGAGGCGCGCCGCACTTTCGAGCTGCTCGGCAAGCTGGCGCAACTGCAGGCGCAGCTCGCAGTGCACTGGGGCGAGGTCGCGCAGAGCGCCGCGCGTGGCTTCGTCGCGCGCATGGGCGCGCAGGGCAGCAGCCGCGGCACGCCCGCGGATGCACTGCGCCTGTACGAGCTGTGGGTCGAGTGCGCGGAAGAGGCTTACGGTGCGACCGTGCGCAAGGAGGAGTTCTGTCGCCTGCAGGCAGAACTCGCCAACACTTCGGCAGCCCTGCTGGTAGAGCAGCGCCGCCAGGCCGAGAGCCTGGTGCGCGCATTCGGGCTGCCGACGCGCAGCGAAGTCGACGCCCTGTACGCGCAGCTGCAGGAGCTGCGTCAGCGGTTCGGCGACAGTGGCGCGCACGCCGCTGCGCAGGCGGAGGAACCCGCAGGCGCCGCAACTCCCGCGCCACGCGCGGCGCGCAGCAAGCCTGCGCGGCGGGTGCGGCCGCGCGGCAAGCGGCGCAGCGGCCGCGGAACGCGCGGTTGAGTCGCTCCCCAGACGCAGCGACGCCGGCGGAACTGAGTGCGCGCATCGCCGTGACACTCGCGCGTGTGCGCCAGGCCGCCCACGTGAGCGTCGGCTGCTCGAGCCGGCGGCCGGTATGGAGCTACCGCCGCACCACCCTCTACCACTATCTGCCCTGTGCCGGGGCGGCAACAGCGCGGCGCCGCGCGCCACCGCGCCCGCTGCTCATCTGCTTCGCGCTCGTCAATCGACCGTACGTGCTCGATCTGCAACCGGATCGCTCACTCATCCGCCGGCTGCTGGAAGCCGGCCGCAGTGTCTATCTGATCGACTGGGGTGACCCGGAAGAGGGCGGGCACACGGATCTGGCGGAGTACGTGATCGAGCACCTCGGCGGCTGCGTGCGCTACCTGTGCGCAAGTCACGACCTGAGCGCGGTGGATCTGCTCGGAGTGTGTCAGGGCGGTGTGCTGAGCCTGTGCTACAGCGCGTTGTTCCCCGCACGTATCGCCAACCTGGTGACGCTAACGACGCCGGTCGATTTCCACACCGAGGCGGATCTGCTCGGCCGCTGGGCGCGGGGACTCGATACCGAGCTGATCGCAGCCCTCGGCAACATGCCGGGCGAGCTGCTCAACGGCCTGTTCCTGGCGCTCATGCCGCTGCGTCTCGCGCAGCAGAAGTACGTGCGTCTGCTCACCGCAAGTCTCGAGCAGTCGGCGATCGATGACTTCGTGCGCATGGAGAAATGGATCTTCGACAGCCCGCCACAGTCGGCTGCGGCGCTGGCCCAGTACGTGCGCTGGTTCTATCAGGAGAACCGTCTGCTGCAGGGCACGCTGCAGCTGCGCGGGCAGCCGGTGCGGCTTGCCGCGATCCGCCAGCCGCTCCTCAACCTGTACGCGCTCGAGGACCATATCGTGCCGCCGGCCGCCTGCGCCGCCCTCGGCCGCCATGTGAGCAGCCGCGCCTACAGCGCCCACGCCTTTGCGACCGGACACATCGGCATGTACGTGAGCCAGGCGGCGCGCACGACTATTCCGCAGCACATCGGCAGCTGGCTGGATGCGCGCCGCTCGGGTGCCGCGCGCTAGGCCATCCCGCCACTGACCGCGATGACCTGCGAGGTGACGTAGGAGGCTTCCTCGGAGGCGAGGAAGGCGACCACCGCCGCCACTTCCTCCGGCAACCCGGCGCGGTTCATCGGCACCAGGCGCGCGATGGCCTCGGCATCGAACAGCCCGCTCGTCATGGGCGTGCTGATGATGCCCGGGGCGACCGCGTTGACGGTGATGCCGCGGGTGGCCACCTCGAGTGCGAGGGCCTTGGTTGCGGAGATCAGCGCGCCCTTGGCTGCGGCGTAGTTGACCTGGCCCTTGTTGCCGATGAGCGCGGCGATCGAGGACACATTGACGATACGACCCCAGCGGGTGCGGATCATGGGCAGCAACAGCGGCTGCGTGGCGTTGAAGAAGCCGTTCACCGATACATCGATCACGCGCTGCCACTGCTGCGCCTGCATTCCGGGCAGCACGGCGTCATCGTGCACGCCGGCATTGTTCACCAGGATCTGGATCGGGCCGCTCTCGACCACCGCCTCGAGCGCGGCGCGTGCGGCGGCGGTGTCCGTGATGTCGAAATTGAGCGCGCTGGCGGCACCGCCGGCGGCGACGATCTGCGCCACCAGCTCGTGCGCGACCGCCGCGCCACGGTACGCGTGCACGTAGACATAGTGTCCCTGGCCTGCCAGACGGCGGCACAGCGCGCCACCGATGCCGCCGCTGCCGCCCGTGACCAGCGCGCGTTTGCCGCTCGGTTTCATGCGCCGCTTACGCCGCCGAAGGCCGCAGCGCCGCTGTGCGCATCCAGCACGATGCTCGCCCGGCCGCTCAACAGCTGCCGCTCGTCGCCCCACACCGCGAACTCGTACAGCACACTGCGGCCGTCGCCGGTGATGCGTTCGGCGCTGGCGATCAGATCAGCGGGCAGGTCATCGAGGCGCGCGACGTACAGGGTGACATCGCGCAAGCTGGCAAGGTAACCGACGACCGCACCGAGGCTGCCGCGCAGGTTAGAGGCTACGGTGCTCGCCAGCGGTGCGCTGGCGGCCACGAGAGCCCCGTGCACCGCCATCGCCTGAGCTGCATATTCGACGCCGCAGGCCGCGCCCAGGCGTCCGTGCGCACGCAGCGGGTTGTCGGCCGCGCGATGCGTGCCGCTGCGGCAGCGAATGCGCTTGGCGTCCCACGACAGCACTTCATCCAACAGGCACATGCGCCCCTTGTGCGGGATGTGCTGCTCGATCCAGGAGTGATCTAACGGCACGGGCTGACCTCTACCGCGAGCCGCCGCTGAGCGAGGTAGTCGAGTCGCAGCTGCGCCGCGGTCAGGGACGCCAACTGCAGTAGCAGTGGCAGGCTGCGCGCGGCGGGGATGGCGCCGCGCAGCTGTTCCAGCCCCGCATCGCCGAGTACCGTGGCGGGCTCCTCGCTCAGACACAGCGTCAGCCGCGCCAGCGAGCGCGCCGTGACCTCGGGCGCGAGCAGCAGTGCGACGGCGAATGCATCAGGTATCGGGCGTACGGTGCGCATGGGTTCTGGGTAAGCCGCATCATAGGCCACCAGCAACACCGGCGTGTTGTCGACGACCACCTGCGTGACCGCCTCCAGCAGTCCTGCGGCAAAGCTGGCATCGTGGGCGCACAGCGCGTTGGAAGCGCGGGTGGCGCCGGTGGCGATGCCCCAGTAGCCGGAGGCAGCGTTGTGAACCGAGTTGTGGAAGCGCGTCGGCGAGAGCTGCCGGTCACCCGAAGTCAGCACCTCGCAGATCTCGTGGCAGTTCTGGCCGTCGCCCCCCGAGGAGGTAAAGACCGCCGGCAGAGTGGCGGCGTCGGCGCCGGCCTGGGCGAGCGCCTCGAGCCCGACACTCAAAGCCAACCTGACGGTGATTCCGGTGCGGCGCCGTTCGGCGCTCGGCAGGCATTGCAGCGCGGGGATGACAGTGCGAGCGACTGTCCAGGGCTCCATGCCGCGCAGCATGCGTGCCCCGGCGGGCCAGTCAGGTAAGCCGGGCCCACGCAGCCCGATGCCCTCGACGAACGCGCCGAGCATGTCGGGCGCGCTCACTCGTGCCTGCCGAAGATCAGGCTGCAGTTGGAGCCGCCGAAGCCGAAGGAGTTGCTCATCACGCGCCGCAACTTCGCGCGGCGGTTGCCCAGCAGGTAGTGCACGCCGAGGCCGGGATCGACGGCGCGCGTGTTGATGCCACCCGGCAGCAGGCCGTGGCGCAGGGCGAGTGCACAGATCACCGCCTCGAGTGCGCCGGCCGCCCCGAGCGTGTGGCCGGTGGCGCCCTTGGTGGAACTCGCCGGCAGCTCGGGACCGAGCACACTGGCAACGGCACGCGCCTCGGCCTCATCGTTGCTCGGCGTGCCGGTGCCATGCAGATTGATGTAGTCGATGGCGGCGGGTTGCAGGGCGGCGGCGGCCAGCGCCTGCAGCATGGCGGCGCGCGCACCCCGCCCGTCCGGGGGCGGCGAGGACATATGATGTGCATCGCTCGACTCGCCGGTTCCGAGCAGCAGCAGCGCATCCGCAGCGGGCGCTGAGCGCGGCCGCTCCAGCAGCGCGAACGCCGCCGCTTCCCCGATGGAGATGCCGTCACGCTCACGATCGAACGGACGGCAGGGCGCGCGCGCGACCAGCTGCAGCGAGTGGAAGCCGTACAGGGTCGTGAGACACAGGGAATCGACCCCGCCCACCACTGCGGCGTCGACGATGCCGGCGGCGATGGCGCGCCGCGCGGAGGCGAACACCTTGGCACTCGACGAACACGCGGAGGAGATGACCACCGCCGGTCCCTGCAGCCGCAGCGCCCGCTGCACGAACGCCGCGAGCGAGAACGTGTTGTGTGCCCCGGCATAGCGGAAGTCGCCCGGCAGCGCACCGCTGAGCGGGTCGCGTCGCCGGTAGGCGAGCTCGGTCTCCAGGATTCCCGAGGTGCTCGTGCCCACGAAGACGGCTACGCGGTCGCGGCCCCAGCGCGCGGCGCTGTTCTCGACTGCGGCGCTGAAACCGTCCTGGCTGAGCCCGAGAAATGCCAGCCGGTTGTTGCGACATTCGAACTCGGCCAGCGTCGGCGGCAGGGGCAGGGTATCGAGCCCGGCAACCTCGCCGACGCAGGTATCGAGCGTGACGGTCTCGAAGCGGCAGGGCGCAAGTCCGGTCCGGCCCGCCTCGAGTGCCGACAGGGTCGCAGCGAGGCCGCGCCCCAGCGCGCTGGTGGCGGTGAAATGACTGAGTAGCAGGCTGCTCATTGCGCGTGGGCGACGAACAGGACGTTCTTGAAGGGTGTGCCCGCACTCATCGGCAAGCGGCGGCTGCCGAAGCCCGCGCGGGCGAGCAGCGCTTGCCAGTCATCGAGCGCACGGTAGCTCAGCTGCGGCCAGCGCCCGCGCCGCGCCAGCGCCACGGCCCCATCGACTGCTGAGCTGAATGCCGAGCACAGGCCCGCAGCCGCATCACTCACGCGCAACAGCAGCAGACCCTGCGGCGCGAGCGCCGCACGTGCCCGTTCGATCACCGCCTGCTGTGCCGGGTGGTCCAGGTAGTGCAGCACATCCAGGATTACGACGGCATCGGCCGTCCCATAGTCATCCACGCAGATATCGCCCTGCACGATCTGTAACGCGGTGGGCGACTCGCCCACGAATGCGGCGCGTGCCCGCGAGGCGTCCCTGGGGTTGATCTCGATGCCGCGATAGAACTGCAGTGACGGCGGCTCGGGCCACTGCGGCGGCCAGCCGGGCGCGCTCGCGAGGCGCTGCGCGGCCAGCAGCCAGGCGGCCAGAAGCCCTTGGCCGCAGCCCAAGTCGAGCAGGCGCGCTCTGCCGCTCAGCAGGCCCTGCGCCAGGAGCGCGGTGAACACCGGATCGGTGCCGAGCTTGCCGCGGGCGAAATGCCAGGCGAAGCGGCCGGCGCCGCGGTAGTAGGCGCTCGCGGCGTCGACCAACGGTCCCACTCGCGCGGCGGAATTCATGCGCCGTGATCCGCTGCAGTGAGCGCGGCCTGCAGAGTGACCGGTGTCAGCCGTGCCGCCGCGATGGCCGCCAAGAGCTGCGGCAGCACCGCGAGCGCCACCACGCCTCCGCTGCGGACGGCGGCGGCATGACCGTCGTGCAGTAGGAGGATATCGCCCGCGGCAAGCCCGCGGGTCAGCCGCCCGAGCACGCGCGCGGGATTGCGACTGACGGTGTCAAAGCCGCGGCGGGTCCAGCTGACCAGCTGCAGCCGCGCCCGCGCCAGCACCGGCTCGAGGAACACGTTGCGCAAGCCCGCGGGCGCACGAAAGAACTGCGGTGTCTGCCCGGTGGCAGCCTGAATGGCCTGCTGTGCGTTCAGCACCTCGGCGCTGAGCGCGCGCGGTCCCATGAGTGAGAACAGGTGCGAGTGCCGGTAGCTGTGGTTGCCGATGCCGTGGCCCTGCTCGACGATGGCGCGCGCCAGCTGCGGATAGCGTGCCACGCGCTCGCCGATGCAGAAGAACGTGGCCTGGACCCGGTGCTCGGCGAGTAGGGCGAGTGCCCGTGGGGTGATCTCGGGGTCCGGGCCGTCATCGAGGGTCAGTGCGACGCGGGCCGTCGCGCCGCTCGCGGCAGGGGGCAGACGCACCCAGTTCGGACCGAGCAATGAGCTGCGCGGCCACAGCCCCACCGCGGTGATGCTCAGATGATCGGCCACGACCGCCGCCAGCGCCCACGGCCACCATTGCGGGCGCACGAGCACCGTGGCCGCCGCGGCGATGTGCAGCGCGATCGAGCCCCGGATGAGCGGGGCCGAGGGCGGAGTTCGGCGCATCAGCGTCTCGCTCATGGTCTCTCAGGCAATCCTGCGCAGGAGAAAATTCTCCCAGAGCTTGCGCCACGTCGGCCAGTCGTGCCCGCCTGCGACCTCATCGACGCTCGCAGGCGGTAGCGCTGCCGCCAGCAGCCGGTGGCGGCTGGCGAAGCGGTCTGCGGCGCCAAGCCCGAGGTGCAGTGCAAACCCGGAGGCCTCGCCGCGCTTGAGCAGCTGCCAAACGCGCTGCTCGTCGTCGTCCCCATCGGGCAGCGCGCCGGGTTGCCAGGCTTGCACGCCGCCCGCACGTTGGATCTCGCCCGTGATGAGGTGGCTGCCGAGATAGGGCGCGAGCAGGCACAACCCGCGCAGCTCCGCCCCGTGCCGCGCCGCATAGCTCGCCGCCAGGAAGCCGCCGAGCGAGATGCCGCCCAGCCAGACCGTGGCGCCGCGCGCGTGTGCCGGCAGCACGATCTCCTCGCGCAGGCGTGCGAGCACGCTGCGATCGGTCAGATGACGGCCCTCGGGCTGCGCGAAGCACAGATCGACCGCCAGCGCACGCGCGCGCACCGCGCTGACGAACCCCTGCTGCACAAAATCCTCCGGCCGGCAGAAGGCCGCGGGCAGCATGACAATGCAGCAGGGAGCGAAGCTCCCGGGGCGGGCGGCATCGCTCACCAGGTGCATCAGCGAGCCCCGTGCCCGGCCGCCGCATGCGGGTCGGGTGCGAGCAGTGCGGAAAACAGCAGTGCCAGGAAGGCGCCCGGTGCGACCGTCGATCCGAGGTCCGCTAGCACCGGCACCCGCGAGAAAGCCAGGACGCCGAAGGCGAGCACGGTCGCGAGGTTTGCGGTCAGTAGCGATGCCAG
The DNA here is from genome assembly GCA_035487135.1 of Steroidobacteraceae bacterium. Lineage (GTDB taxonomy): Bacteria > Pseudomonadota > Gammaproteobacteria > Steroidobacterales > Steroidobacteraceae > 13-2-20CM-66-19. Next base: position 26,602 of record DATHMN010000050.1, read on the forward strand.
CGTCAGCGCTGCGGAACCCTGTTGCGGCTGCGCGCCACGCCGGTCGAAGAACAGAGCGTAGTTCGAGCCGACCGCGACGATGAGCAACATGCCAACCACGTGCAGGATGCTCAGGCGCTCACCCGCGCCGACCAGCAACGCGCCCACCGTCAGCACCGCGAGCGCCAGTGGGGCAACGACGCGTGCCACTCGCAGCGGACTGCGCAGCACGCACAGCAACAGCACCACGATCGCGCCGAAGCCGATGGCAGCGAGGCGCACGGCATCCGCCAGATAGCCCGAATAGAGCCGGTCCGCCTCGCCCTTGAGGTCGAGGAGGCTGGCGTGCAGCGCAGGATCGGCTGACACGGCGGCCTGCAGCCGTGCCGCCGCGGCTGGCGACAGCTCGCCGCCCGTCGCTATCGCCGTGACTGGCAGCAGCGCCGACCAGCCCTGCGCGCCGCCCACCAGCAGGGCACTCGTTGCCGCCGCGAGCGATGTGCCGCGCAGGTCCGCCGCCGACAGCGGCGCCGCGGTGCGTGCCTGCTCGGCATCGTGCAGGAACGGCTCGAGCACGCTGGCTCGAAGCGGCAGACCCGCGAGCGCCGCGTCCAGGCGCGCGCGCAGCTCCGCTGTCGGCGGCAGGCTTCGCTGGCGCGCCTGCTGGAGGGCCCGCGCCGGCAGGTAGCGCGCGGGCGAGTCGAAGCCGCCGATGACTCCGGCATCCACTAACGGGCTCAGGCGTGCCTCGAGCGCCTGCGCACTGGTGAGCGCGGCCTCACGGTCGGCGCCCGAGACGATCGCCAGATATCCGCTCTCGGTCGCCCCGGCGTCGGCGCGCAGCTGGTCGTCCAGGCGCGCATAGGACTGCGGCGTCGGACTGAGCGCGGAGAGCTCGCGACTCCACAGGGCACCACGATGCAGGTACAGCACAGCGAGGGCGGCCAGCGGCACTAGCACCAGCAGCGCACGCGCTGGCCGCAGCACGCTAACGATCCGCAGCAGCCTAAGTCCGAGGCCGTTCAGATCCCGCAACGGGTGCATTCCCATCGCCCACCCCGGCAGCACGAAGCGGGTCACCGCTGCGGCGACGATGAGACCGGCGATGGAATAGAGACCGAGCTGTGCGAGCCCGGTGAAACCCGAAGGCAGCAGCGCTGCAAATCCGCAGATCGAGGTGAACATGCCGAGGCGGACGGTGGGCCACACGCTGTGCGCAAAGTCGTTGCTGCGCTGGATGAACAGGTAGATGGAATAGTCCACTGCCTCGCCGATCAGGGTGACACCGAAGGCGAGCGTGATGCCGTGCACGTAGCCGAAGCCGAGCGCCACCGCGGCGATGCCCGCCAATGCACCGGTCATCATCGGCACGAGAGTCAGCAAGAGCGCCGCGGCCGAGCGATACACGATGAGCA
>DATHMN010000051.1:0-2271 GCA_035487135.1 Steroidobacteraceae bacterium
GGTGAAGCCAGCAGATACAGGTTCCACTCCTGCTGCGAGCGCGCGCTCTGCAAGGCGTTGCGGGTCGGGCCGGACAGCGACGGCTCGACCACGCTGTAGTACACCGGTGTGGTAAGCAGCGGAAAGCCGCCAATTGCCGCAGTGCCGGCGTCTTCGGGATCGAACAGCCCGGCACTGCCGGAGCCAATCGCACGTGCGATTTCGAAGCGACGACTCATCTGTCCGGAGCTCGACCAGGCGGTGTCCTCCAAAGAGTAGCCATCGGGTGTCTGATGGCCGAATTCCGGTTCACCTAGTGCTCCCAGCCAACCGGTCACCGGGTGCATGTTCTGGATCGGGCGGGTGTCGTAGGCCATGCGCAGCGCGGACACCACATACTGCATCGGGTCCTTGAATTTGCGGCCTGCCTGCGCGGCCAGCTCGCGGGACGTAAACAGCGTCCGCAACACGGCGGCGATATCGCCATCGGATTGCGCAAAAGTCTGCGCCATGCGATCGACCAGGGACTTTGGCGGATCATCGCCGACGAAGTACATGGCGAGCTTGCGGGAGATGAAGCGCGCGCAGGCCGGCTGGTGCACCAGCAGCTCGACCGCCTCGGAGACCTCGGCGAAACCGCGGTGAGTGAGCGGTTTGCCCAGCAGCACTTTGGTGCCAAAGTCGTGGCGCGCCGGGTTGAATTCGAACACGCCTTCGCGCACATACAAGCCGCGCAACTCCGGCCGCAAGTGCGGCGGGTCGGGGCCTGCGACACCGACACCGGTCAGCACCCGCGCCAGTTCCTGTACGTCGTGCTGTGAGTAGCCGGCATCGACGCCCAGCGTGTGCAGCTCCATCAACTCGCGGGCGTAGTTTTCGTTGATGTGTCCGGCCGCATTCTGCGCGTTGTCCAGATACTGCAGCATGGCTGGGTGTTCGAGCGTCGCCATGACCAGGTCGCGGAAGTGGCCAAGCGCATGCGGTCGGATCGCCCGCGCGCTGTAGTCTGCGAGCATCCAGCGCACATTGGCCTTCTGCTCGAAGACACTGAAATGGTTGAGCCAGAACCACACCATCTGCTCTTTGAGCTGCGCCGGTGAATAGATGGCGCGCAGCAGTTCGCCGCGCCGCGCCTCGTAGGCGGCCTGGTTGCCCTGATCATTGAGCTTCTGCCGCGCGGCTTGCTTGTCCGGGCCCTCCGGCAGCGCGTTGATGCGCTTCTGCTCAAGCGCTATGCCCAAGAACAACCGCTCGGCGTCGATCTGATCGATCGATAGCCGGGCGACCTCGTGGGCTATGGCATCAGGCAGGTGCTCGTCCGCCGCCTGCAGCTGCGCCTCCAGAAAGCCGCTGCGTCCCAGCTTCTGGTACTGCGCCAGCGCTTCAGAATTGACCCCGAAGGTCAGTCGCTCAAGCCAGGAAATGTCGGGCGAATACGCGCCATGCGGCGGGGCCGGCGTCGGCGAGGAGGCGCATCCGGCAAGCGTCAGGGCGGCCAGCGCCGCCACGAATATTCCTTGAATCGCGTGGTTGTGCACAAAGCGCCCTGGGTGTCACTGAAGTGATGAAACGTACTATAGGCCTCAGCGGATGACAGGCGGGGAGCGATATCCCGCGGCACGCCGCTGTTAGACGTGCGCCGGCCACTCGCCCGCTGCGAGCGTGCAATCGGATTGGCCGGTCAGGATCCCGGCGGCATCGAAGCGCCGCTCCAGCATCGACACTGAGCCGTCGTAGCCGATCATCACCAGCGTCGAACTGCGGGTTCCGAACAGCGGATGCACGACAAACGGCGAGGACAGCACCTGCGCCCACTCGGGCGGCAGCGTTTGTGCTGGTTCCGGAGCATCCGGTGGACCGCGCGTGCGGTCGGCGAGCATCGCGAACAGCGGTTCGCTGGCGGCGTTCGCCGACGCGGACTGCTCCGTGAGCCATCGCTCAAACTTGCCGCGCACGCGGGTCAGCTTCGGCCATGGCGTGTCGAGCAGCAGATTGCTCAGACCGTAGACACCGGGTGGCAGCGCACGGGAAAATTCTGGCGCGCGATTGGACGCGTAACAGAGGCTCTCGGCATCGTTGAGCAGCAGATTGAAGCCGGCGTAACGCGGCGCGCCGGGTTCCAGCTGCCGAAGAAACGTCGCGGGCGTGGTCGCCTGTCGCAGCCACTCGGGAATCAGGCCACCGCGGCTGGGCGCCTCAGGGCGGCGGGCCTGCGCATCGCGGTAGTTGGTGACGATGCCGAAACGGCGCTGCCGATCCACGGCGAGCCAAGTGCCCAGCGCCTGAAGGTCA
>DATHMN010000052.1:0-4542 GCA_035487135.1 Steroidobacteraceae bacterium
CGGCCGAGCTACCTGACTCTCTGGCCCTACGTCAGGGGCGCCACGAAGCGCGCGCCAGGAATTCCAGCGCATTTCTGACGAGCGTTGCTTACGGTGCGCTTGCTTTCTGGACAGCAACGGTCTTTGTGAAAACAGGCAACGTAAGTCTTTGAATTGGTGGGCCGTGTAGGGATCGAACCTACGACCAAGAGATTAAGAGTCTCCTGCTCTACCAGCTGAGCTAACGGCCCTGAATCTTGGGGTGGACGATGGGACTCGAACCCACGACAACCGGGATCACAACCCGGGGCTCTACCAACTGAGCTACGTCCACCGTCCGTCCCCGTCGCGGCTGGCGTGCCCGGCAGGACTTGAACCTGCGACCCTCGGCTTAGAAGGCCGATGCTCTATCCGCCTGAGCTACGGGCACGACTCGAATGCGCCTTCGGCCGGCCCCACCCGCACGGGGGCCGCGATCATACGTAAGTGCCTTAACGAGCGTCAATTTCCGCATCACGCGCGCGCACGGCCTCAGGCACGCCCGCAGGTCCCCGTGGGGCGCGCTATCGGGACGTCGCTTTTGTTACACTTTGGTGACCTTCTTCCCGTCGCCGAGCATCCATGAATTCGACGCCAAGCGCCCGCGTCCTGCAGGAGGGCGGCAGCGCAGATGCCAAGGCCGTGGCCGCGCCGCCGCCGGGTGCGCACGGGCTGCAGGACGACTGCCTCATCAGCGCAAGCCAGTTGGCGATCGCGGAGCTGCAGCGTCTGCTGGCGCTGTGGCTCGCCCACGAACCCGGCGCGCGCCTCGGCGAGGATCCCGAGGAGTTGCACCAGCTGCGCGTCACCGCGCGGCGCATCGATGCGACGCTCGGCCTGTTCAAGCGCCAGCTGCCACCGACGCTGGTGAGCGCGCGCCGCGCCACCAAGGTGGTGCTGCGCACGCTCGGGACGGCGCGCGACCTGGACGTGCAGCTAAGCGTACTGCAGCGCTACTGCGCGCGGCTCCCCGAGAAGGAGGGCGCGGCGGCGGAGCCGCTGCGCGCACACCTGGAGACAGAGCGCGATCGCGCGCGCCGGCGCATGCTGCGCGGGCTCGACTCCGAGCCCACGCGGCGCTGGCTGCAGACGCTGACGGCGGCCGGCGATGAGCCTGCCGAGCACCTGCCGGCGGACAGCGCTGCAACGGTGCTGGCTGCGCGCGTCGGCCGGCGCTTTCGCAAGATGCGCAAATCGGTCCAGCGACTGCGCCCGCGCTCCACGATGGACGATTATCACCGGGTACGGCGGCGCGCCAAGCAGCTGCGCTATGCCATCGAGTGCGGCAGCGTCATGCTGGGGAAACCTGCCGATGACATGCTCAAGGCATTGCGCCGGCTGCAGGACAAGCTTGGCGCGCAACAGGACGCGTACATGGCACAACAGCGCCTCGCGGCCCTGGCCGCCGAGCCGGCCGGGGCACTGCCGCCGGCCACCCTGTTCTTCATGGGTCGCCTCGCCGAGCATCACGCGGTCGTCACGTTGCAGACGCGCCGCACGCTGACCCGTTCGTGGCGCAAGGTGCGTGGTCGTCGCTGGAAGGCGTTGCGTGCGCGGCTCGGCCCGCTGCACGCCGGCGCCGCAACGCTGAACGCCGCGATCGCGCCGGCGCCGTCCGCGCCGCTGCCGGCGGAAATCGCCGCCGGCCGCCGACCCGAGCCCGAGCTGCGCACGCTCAAGCACTGAGGGCCCTTAGCTCCCCATGGAGCTGCTCATCGTCCGCCACGCCATCGCCAGCGAGCGCAACGCGCAGCGCTGGCCCGACGATGCTGCACGGCCACTGTCAGCGCGTGGAGTGGCGCGCGCGCGGCGCGCCGCGGCGGGCCTGCGACGCATCGTGCCGCGCCCGGCGAGCGTGCTGACGAGTCCGCTGGAGCGTGCCCGGCAGACCGCCGCGCTGCTCGCGCAGTTCGCCGCCTGGCCGCGGGCTGCGGAGTGCGCACTGCTGCGTCCCGGAGCCTCTCCCGAGGCACTGCTGGCGCTGCTCGCGCGACAGCGCGCGCGCACGGTGGCGGTCATCGGCCATCAGCCGCACCTCGGCAGGCTGCTGGCGACGTGTCTTGCCGGCAACCCGGCCGGCCGCAGGTTCCGGCTGCGCAAGATGGGGGTGGCGCTGGTCAGCTTCCGCGCCGCGGTGCGGCCTGGCCAGGGCGAGCTGGTCGCGCTGCTGCCGCCGAAGCTGTTACGCGCCGCGCGCACGCTGCCCGCGGCACGCTGACGGTGCGCTTCAGTGCGCTCCGGCGGCGGCCCCTGCCCCGCCCTGGCCGCGCACCGGGTGTGCCAGCCACACCAGCAGCGTCAGTGCGAGGAACATGAGGCCGGAAACGTAGAAGATATCGTTCGCCGACAGCATGAACGCCTGGGAATCGACCAGGCGGTTGACCAGCGCGTAGCTCTGGTCGGTCCCCATGCCGCTCGCATGCAGATTGCCGAGCGCCTGCGCGGCGACGGGGTCCTGCGGTGTCAGCCGCTCGACGAGCTGCGCATGGTGCAGCGTGGCACGCCGATCCCATACGGTAGTGGTGATCGAGGTGCCGAATGAGCCGGCGGTGATGCGCGCGAAGTTGAACAGCCCGGAGGCGTTCGGGATGCGGTCCGGCGGCAGCCCCGAGAGTGAGATCGACACCAGCGGGATGAAGAACGCCGCCATCCCGGCGCCCTGGATCACGGTGGGCAGCATCAGCGTGCCGATGGTGGCGTCGGTGTTGAAATGCGCGCGCATGAACAGCACCAGCGCAAACACCGTGAACGAGATGGTGACCATGATGCGCGGGTCGACGCGGTCGTTGAGGCGCCCTACCACCGGACTGAGCACGATGGCGAGCAGGCCCACCGGTGCCAATACCTCGCCGGCCAGCGTCGCGGTGTACCCCATGTACTGCTGCAGCCACAGCGGCAGCAGCACCACGTTGCCGCAGAACAGCCCGTAAGCGAACAGCATCGCCACGGTGGCGACCGAGAAATTGCGCGAGCGGAACAGCGACAGGTCGACGATCGGGTGCTCCTCGGTCAGCTCCCAGATCAGGAACACCGCGAACCCCACCACCGCCAGGCAGGCGAGCGTCACGATGAAGCCGGAATTGAACCAGTCCAGGTCCTTGCCCTTGTCGAGCATCACCTGCATGGAGCCGACCCACAGCATGAGCAGGCCGAGCCCGACCGCGTCCACGGGCACCTTGGCGGTGGCCGACTCGCGGCGGTGATAGATCGCCCAGGTGGCGAGCACCGCACCGATCCCCACCGGGATGTTGATGTAGAAGATCCACGGCCAGGAGATGTTGTCGGTGATCCAGCCGCCGAGCACCGGGCCCACCACCGGCGCCACCAGCGTGGTGATCGACCACATCGCCAGCGCCGTGCCGGCACGGTTGCGCGGATAACTCGACAGCAGCAGCGCCTGCGACAGCGGGATCATCGGGCCGGCGACCGCCCCCTGCAGCACGCGGGCCAGGATCAGCAGCGACAGGGTCGGCGCCAGCGCGCACAGGAAGGAGGCGATGACGAACAGCACCACCGAGGTAGTGAACAGGCGCACTTGCCCGAAGCGGCGCGTCAGCCAGCCGGTGAGCGGCAGCGAGATGGCGTTGGCAACGCCGAAGGAGGTGATCACCCAGGTGCCCTGGTCGGGCGAGACGCCCAGGTCGCCGGCGATGGCAGGCAGCGACACGTTGGCGATCGAGGTGTCGAGCACGTTCATGAACGTGGCAAGCGACAGTGCGATCGTGCCGAACACGAGCTGCGCGCCGACCAGCGGCTGCAGGCCAGCCGGGGCCCCGCCGGGAGCACCCGGGGTCGGCGGCTTGTCAGGATCCGGGGTCGCCATCACTGCGCCGCGCGGCACGCGCTCCGTCAATGCAGCCGTTGGCTCGCGGCGGGTGCCCCCGCCAGCAGCGGCGCCGGCGCACGCTGCGACGCCAGCGCCCGCGCCGACTGCGGCTCGTTGGCCGCGATGATAGCCTGCACCCGCGCCGCGGCGTACGTATCGCTCGCCTCGAACACCGGCGTGGACCAGCTCGCGGCAACGCTCGCCAGTTGTGGCAGACGCGCATCCCCTGCCCCGTCGTGCACGTCCACGTCGGCCTTCATCGACAGGCCGATCTGCAGCGGGTGACTGGCAATCTCGCGCGGCTCGAGCGCAATGCGCACCGGCACGCGCTGCACGATCTTGATCCAGTTGCCGGTGGCGTTCTGCGCTGGCAGCAGCTCGAAGGCCGAGCCGGTGCCGGCGCCGAAGCCGGCGACCTTACCGTGATAGACGACGTGCGTGCCGTAAAGATCCGCCGTGAGCTGCACCGGCTGGCCGAGGCGCATGCGCGCGAGCTGCGGCTCCTTGAAGTTCGCGTCCACCCACACCTGGTCGAGCGGCACAACGGACATCAGCGGAGCCCCAGGGCCCACACGCTGCCCGAGCTGCACAGCGCGGCGCGCAACAAACCCCGAAACCGGGGCAGGTAGCGTTGTCCTGCTATATGTAAGGTACGCATTACGCACGACTGCCGAAACGTTGCGAACATCCGGGTGATT
>DATHMN010000053.1:0-14922 GCA_035487135.1 Steroidobacteraceae bacterium
GCTTCGTCGACGTGACGGTGACCGAGGCGCTCGCCCACAGCCTGCGCGGCCGGCTGGCGCCGCAGCGCGAGCCGGGCTGACCGTGGCTGCCCCCGCCACCGACGCGCGCCGTGAGTTCGAGCTCGCACCTGCCGATAACGCCCGGCTCGCAAACCTGTGCGGCCCGCTCGATGAGAACCTGCGACTGCTCGAGGCGCGCCTCGAGGTGCGCATCCAGCGACGCGGCGATACCTTCCGGGTGAGCGGCGCGCGTGCGGTCAACGCCGAGGACCTGCTGCGCGAGCTGTTCGCCCGCACGGCGAGTGAGGAGATCACGCCCGAGCGCGTACACCTCGCTCTCAGCGAGCTCGATTCCGGGCTGCCGTCGCTGGAGGACCCGCGCGAGCACGGCGTGCGCGTGCCGCGCGGCGGCATCCGTGCGCGCGGCGCCCATCAGCGCGACTATCTGGAGCACATCCGCACCCGCGACCTGACCTTCGGCATCGGCCCGGCCGGCACCGGCAAGACCTATCTTGCGGTCGCCTGTGCGGTGGAAGCATTGCAGTCCGACCGCGTGCGCCGCCTGATTTTGGTGCGCCCGGCGGTCGAGGCGGGCGAGCGCCTCGGGTTTCTGCCGGGCGATCTCACCCAGAAAGTTGATCCGTATTTGCGGCCGATGTACGACGCGCTCTACGAGATGATGGGTTTTGACCGGGTCGCGCGTTTCATCGAGCGCAACGTCATCGAGGTGGCGCCGCTTGCTTTCATGCGCGGTCGTTCGCTGAACGACTCCTTCATCATCCTGGATGAGGCGCAGAACACCACCATCGAGCAGATGAAGATGTTTCTGACGCGCATCGGCTTCGGCTCGAAGGCGGTGGTCACCGGCGATGTCACCCAGACCGACCTGCCGGCCGGCAAGCAATCGGGCCTGAGCCAGGTGATCAGCGTGCTGCGCGAGGTCGAGGGAGTGGCATTCACCTTCTTCGATGCGCACGACGTAGTGCGTCACCCGCTGGTGCAGCGCATCGTGCAGGCCTACGAGTCACGCGGAGGCGGCACGTGAGCCTGCGGCTCGAGCTGCAGCGGCGCGTGCGCAGCTGGTCGCCATCGCCGGCCGAACTGAAGCGCTGGGCGAGCGCGGCGCTCGGCCGCGCGGCCCACGGGGGCGAGCTCGGCGTGTGCATGGTGGGCGCGCTGGAGAGTGCGCGCCTCAACGCCCGTTACCGCGGGCGCGATCGGCCGACCAACGTGCTGTCCTTTCCGGCCGCCCCGCTACCGCATGGCGGCCCCGGCGCGCGTCCGCTCGGGGAGCTGGTGATCTGCCCGCGGGTGCTGCGCGCCGAGGCGCGCGCGCAGGACAAGCCACTGCGCGCGCACTGGGCGCATCTCATCGTGCACGGCGCACTGCACCTGGTCGGCTACGAGCACGAGCGCGACGAAGACGCGCGCCGCATGGAGCGGCGCGAGATCGCCGTGCTGCGCCAGCTCGGCTTCACCAACCCGTACCGGAGCTGAGTTGGCCAGAGACGCAAACAGCAGTACCGGGCGCTGGCTGAAACGCCTGAGCAAGGGCCTGGTCGCCGAGCCGCAGGACCGCAGCCAGCTGCTGGCGCTGCTGCGCGAGGCGAGCGAGCGCGGCATCATCGACACCGATGCGCTCACCATGCTCGAGGGCGTGCTCGAGGTGGACGATCTCAAGGTGCGCGACATCATGGTGCCGCGCGCACAGATGGTATTCGTACGACGCGACCAGCCGGCCGCCAAGATCCTGCCGGTGGTGGTCGAGTCCGGCCACTCGCGCGTGCCGGTGATGGATGCGGACCGGGACGACATCGTCGGCATCCTGCTCGCCAAGGACCTGCTGCGGCTGACCACCGCACAGCGCCGCGAGCGCTTCGACATCCGCGAGTACATGCGCCCGGCGGTGTTCGTGCCGGAGTCCAAACGGCTGAACGTGCTGCTCAAGGAATTCCGCCGCAACCGCAACCACATGGCCATCGTGGTCGATGAGTACGGCGGCGTTGCCGGGCTGTGCACCATCGAGGACGTCATCGAGCAGATCGTCGGCGAGATCGACGATGAGTTCGACGTCGAGGACGATCAGAACATCCGTCGCGATGCCGAGGCGCAGTTCACCGTGCGCGGGGTGACGCGCATCGATGAATTCAACGAGTATTTTGCCGCGCACCTGCCCGAGGGCGAGGGCGTGGACACGATCGCCGGCCTGCTGCTGAAGCAGCTCGGGCGGCTGCCGCGGCGCGGCGAGAGCGTCAGCCTCGGCGGCTTCGAGTTCCGCGTGCTGCGCGCCGACCGCCGCCGCATCGATGCGCTGCGGGTGCTCGCCCCGCGGGACGTGCTGCCGCCGGCCGAAGAGCGGCCCGCGGGCGCCCCCTAGGCCACCCCCATGCACGCTGACACCCAGAGCGCCGCCGCGCGCCCGGCGCGAGCGGGTTACGCCCTCGCCGTGCCGCGCTCGGCACTGGCACGCGCACTGCTGGCGCTGTTGGCAGGTGCCGCACTGGCGGGCGCGTTTGCGCCACTGAACCTGTGGCCGCTGGCGGTGCTGTGTCCGGCGCTGCTCATGTGGCTGTGGCAGGAGCGCTCGCCGCGCGAGGCGGCGCGCCTCGGCTTCTGCTTCAGCTTCGCCACCTTCGCGGCCGGCACCTACTGGCTCTACATCAGCATCCACGGCTTCGGCAACGCGCCGATCTGGGTCGCCTTCGGACTGATGCTCGGGCTGGTGAGCATCATGGGGCTCTACCACGCAGGTCTCGGCTACGCGGTGGCGCGCTGGCTGCCGCGGCAGGGGGCCGCGCGTTACCTGCTGGGGCTGCCGGCGGCCTGGCTGCTGGTCGAGTGGTGGCGCGGCTGGTTTCTGTCGGGCTTCTCCTGGCTGTCGCTCGGCTACTCGCAGTCCGACACCTGGCTTGCAGGCCTCGCCCCGCTGGTCGGCGTGTACGGCATCAGTGCCGCGCTGCTGCTGTGCGCCGGTGCGCTGACCGCGCTGGTGTGCGGCGGCCCGCGGGTGCGCGTGCCGGCGCTCGTCGCGTTGTTGGCGCCGTGGCTGCTCGGCGCTGCGCTGTATCGGCACTCCTGGACACAGGCCGCGGGCGCGCCGGTGAGCGTGGCGCTGGTGCAGGGAGCGATCCCACAGGACGAGAAGTGGCTCGACAGCAATCACGACTACACGCTCGCGCTCTACAAGCGCCTGACCGAGAGCGTGATCGGCAAGGCGGCGCTCATCGTCTGGCCGGAGTCGGCCACCGCGGATGTCGCCAACGAGGAGGTACCGTACATCAACGGCCTGTACGGCGAGGCGCGGGCGCGCGGCTCGGCCCTCGTCATGGGGGTGCTGCGCGCCGACCAGGGTCCCGATGGCCGCACGCGCTACTACAACTCGGTGCTGGCGTTGGGCGATTCGGTCAGCTGGTACGACAAGCACCACCTGGTGCCGTTCGCGGAATTCTTTCCGGTGCCGCAGTTCGTGCGCGCGTGGCTGCGCCTGATGAGCCTGCCGTACTCGGATTTCACCCACGGGGCGGCACGTCAGCCGCCGCTGCCGGTCGCGCACCTGCAGCTGGGCACCACGGTGTGCTACGAGGACGCCTACGGCAGCTCGATGCTGTCGGTGTTGCCGCGCGCCGACGTCTTGGTGAATGTCACCAACGATGCCTGGTTCGGACATTCGAGCGCGCGCCATCAGCACTTCCAGATCGCGCGCCTGCGGGCGCTGGAAGCGGGGCGCTACATGATCCGGGCTGCCAATGATGGCATCACGGGAGTGATCGGCCCGCACGGCGAGGTGATCGACCGGGCGGCGGAATTCGTGCCCCTGACGCTGGTCGAAAAAGTGGTTCCTTACGCCGGTCTCACGCCCTACGCGCGTGTTGGCAACTGGCTGATCGTGAGCCTCGCAACGCTCGCGCTGGCGTACGGCCTGTGGGTGCGGAATGATAGGGGCCGCAGCCCCCTGGAAGTGTCCCCATGAACGCCCGCCTGGTTCCCGTTTGCGCCCCACTCGCGCGGCTGGCCGCCGTCTGCGGCCTGACGCTGGCACTGATCGCCTGCGAGCGCGGCGCGGCTCAGCCGACGCCTGCGGCCGCTGCGCCGCCGCCGGCCGCACTCGCCGCGGTTCCGGCCACACCGGTCGCCACGGCCGCCGAGACCGCGGCGCCGGAGCCGATGGTGCGCACCCTGCCGGATTTCTCGGCGCTGGTGGAACGCTGTGGGCCTGCGGTGGTGAACGTCGAGGTCGTGGAAAAACCGCAGCCGGGCATCCAGGGGTTGTCGCCGAACGATCCGGCTTACGATTTCTTTCGCCGCTTCGGTATCCCGCTGCCCGATCAGGGCCAGCGCGAGCACCCGGCGCCGGTGCGCGGCGCCGGCTCGGGCTTCATCGTCAACTCCGACGGCTACATCCTCACCAACACTCACGTGGTCGCCAACGCCGAGGAAGTGACCGTGCGGCTCACCGACCGGCGCGAATTTCCCGCCAAGGTGATCGGCGCGGACGAGCGCACCGATGTGGCGGTGATCAAGATCAACGCCAGCAACCTGCCGATCGTCAAACTCGGCGATCCGTCGCGCATCAAGACCGGTCAGTGGGTGCTCGCCATCGGCTCGCCGTTCGGCTTCGAGAACTCGGTCACCGCCGGCATCATCAGCGCCACGGCGCGCTCGGTGCCGGGTGAGAACTACGTGCCGTTCATCCAGACGGATGTCGCGGTCAACCCCGGCAACTCGGGCGGTCCGCTATTCAACCTGGCCGGCGAAGTGATCGGCATCAACTCGCAGATCTTCAGCCGCACCGGCGGCTTCATGGGCGTCTCTTTCGCCATCCCGATCGACGTGGCGCGCAACGTCGAGGAGCAGCTGATCAAGACCGGACACGTGGTGCGCGGCCGCATCGGCGTCACCATCCAGGACGTCAACGCACAGCTGGCCGAGTCCTTCGGGCTCGACCGGCCGCGCGGTGCCCTCGTGTCGTCGGTGGAGAAGGACGGGCCGGCGGCGCGCGCCGGGGTGTCCCCCGGAGATGTGATCCTCGGGGTCGGCGGCCATCCGATCGAGCGCTTCGGTGAGCTGTCCAGCACCATCGCCGGCATGAAGCCCGGCTCGGATGCCGCGTTGTCGGTGTGGCGCAACGGTCGCGAGCAGACGCTCAACGTCAAGGTGGTCGAGCTCAAAGAGCAGGAGCAGCAGGTGGCGCTGCGCGGCGGTAGCCAGCCCAAGGAGCACGCCAGCGATCAGGCGAGCGAGCTGGGCCTGACGGTGCGGCCGCTCGAGCCGCGCGAGAAAGAGCAGGCGGGTACCCAGGGGAGCCTGCTGGTGGAGAGCGTGGCCGGTCCCGCACAGGCGGCGGAGGTCGAGGCGGGCGACATCATTCTCGGCATCAACGGCAAACGCGTACGCACGGTGAAGGAGCTGCAGGACGCGGCGCGCAGTGCCGGCAAGAACGTGGCGCTGCTGATCCAGCGCGAGGACGCGCAGATCTTCATTCCGCTGCGGCTACCCTAAGACAAACACAATGCAGGAAACCTACGACGCCGCGGCGGTGGAGCGCGCCGCGCAGCAGTATTGGGACGAGCGTCGCGCCTTCGAGGTGAACGAGCACACCGAGCGGCCGAAGTTCTACTGCCTGTCGATGCTGCCGTACCCGTCCGGGCGACTGCACATGGGCCACGTGCGCAACTACACGATCGGCGACGTGCTGGCGCGCTTCCTGCGCATGCAGGGCTACAACGTGCTGCAGCCGATGGGCTGGGACGCCTTCGGCCTGCCCGCCGAGAACGCCGCGATCAGCAACCGCGTGCCGCCGGCGCAGTGGACGCGGCAGAACATCAACTACATGCGCGCGCAGATGAAATCGCTCGGCTTCGCCATCGACTGGCGCCGCGAGATCGCCAGCTGCGATCCGGACTACTACCGCTGGAACCAGTGGTTGTTCCTGCGCATGCTGGAAAAGGGTCTGGCCTACCGCAAGACCGGGGTCGTCAACTGGGATCCGCTCGACCAGACGGTGCTCGCCAACGAGCAGGTGATCGATGGGCGCGGCTGGCGCACCGGCGCGCTGGTGGAGAAGCGCGAGATCCCGATGTATTACCTCGCCATCACGCGCTACGCCGACGAGCTGCTGCAGGCGATCGATACGCTCAACGGCTGGCCGGAGCGCGTCCGCGTCATGCAGGCCAACTGGATCGGCCGCAGCGAGGGTTGCGAGATCGCCTTCCGCTACGCACCCGACACGGTGCAGGCGCTGGGCCACGACGGCGCGCTCAAGGTGTTCACCACGCGTGCCGACACGCTGTTCGGCGCGACCTTCATGGCCGTCGCGGCCGAGCATCCGCTGGCACTCGCCGCGGCCCGCGACAACGCGCGCCTCGGCGCCTTCATCGAGGAATGCCGCCGCGGCAGCGTGATTGAAGCCGAGCTCGCCACCCAGGAGAAAAAGGGCATGGCGACCGGGTTGCACGTGCTGCACCCGTTCAGCAACACGCCACTGCCGGTGTGGGTCGCCAACTACGTGCTCATGGGCTACGGTGAGGGCGCCGTCATGGGCGTGCCGGCGCACGACGAGCGCGACTTCGAGTTTGCGCAGCAGCAGCAGTTGCCGGTGGTCATGGTAGTGCGGCCGCGCGACGGCAGTTATGCGCAGGTCGCCGCGCCGTGGAACCCGGCATACGCGCATCATGGCGTCACGGTCAACTCGGGCGAGTTCTCGGGGCTGACGTTCCAGGCGGCGGTCGATGCCATCGCCGCAGCTCTCGAGCAACGGGGCCTCGGCAGGAAGCGCGTGCAGTTCCGCCTGCGTGACTGGGGCATCTCGCGCCAGCGCTACTGGGGCTGTCCGATTCCGATCATTCACTGCGCGCGCTGCGGGGCGGTACCGGTGCCGGATGCGGACCTGCCGGTGCTGCTGCCGGAGAATCTGGTGCCCGACGGCAGCGGCAACCCGCTGGCCAAGTCGGCGGCGTTCTACGAGTGCAGCTGTCCGCAATGTCAGGGTCCGGCGCGGCGCGAGACCGACACCATGGACACCTTCGTGGACTCGTCCTGGTATTTCATGCGCTACGCCTGCCCGGACAGTGCGCAGTCGATGGTCGATGAGCGCGCGCATTACTGGCTGCCGGTCGATCAGTACATCGGTGGCATCGAGCACGCGATCCTGCATCTGCTGTACGCGCGCTTCTGGACGCGGGTGATGCGCGCGCTGGGACTGCTCAAGGTGGCTGAGCCGTTCAGCAACCTGTTCACCCAGGGCATGGTGCTGAATCACATCTACTCGTATCAGGCGCAGGACGGCCGCAAACGTTATTTCAACCCGGCGGACGTCGCGGCGCGGCGCGGCGCCGACGGCAGCCTGGTGCACGAGGCGCTCGTCGACGGCGGCCGAGTGGTAGTGGTGCACGAGGGCCTCGGCAAGATGTCGAAGTCGGTCGGCAACGGTGTCGATCCCGAGGCGCTGGTCGCGCGCTTCGGCGCCGACACCGCGCGCCTGTTCACCATGTTTGCCGCGCCCCCCGACCAGACGCTGGAGTGGTCGGACGAGGGCGTGCTCGGGGCTGCGCGCTTCCTGCGCAGACTGTGGCACGCAGTGTACGAACACGTGCAGGCCGGTGCGGTCGCACCGCTGGAGATCGCCAGTCTCGATGCCGCGCAGCGCCAGCTGCGCCGCACGGTACACCAGACAATCGCCAAGACCAGCGACGACATCGGCCGGCGGCGCAGTTTCAACACCGCCATCGCTGCGGTGATGGAGCTGCTGAACGCCGTCGGCCGCTTCGCTGATACGCGCCCGCAGGGGCGCGCCGTGCGCCAGGAGGCGCTCGCCATGGCGGTGCTGCTGCTCAGTCCGATCACTCCGCACATCTGCCATGCGTTGTGGCAGGCGCTCGGATTCAGTGTGGCGCTCATCGACACGCCGTGGCCCAAGCCGGACGCGGCGGCGCTCGAGCAGGAGGTCCACCAGATCGTCGTGCAGGTGAACGGCAAGCTGCGCGGCCACATCACCGTGCCGGTGCAGGCGGACGAGGCCGCCGTGCGCGCCGCGGCGCTGGCGGATGAGCACGTGAAGAAGTTCGTGGCAGACAAGCCGGTACGGCGCGTGATCGTCGTGCCGGGCAAGCTGGTCAACGTGGTGGTGTGAGGGTGGTGCGCGCGCACCGGGCCTGGTGCTGTGCCGCCCTGCTGGCGCTCGCCGGCTGTGGTTTCCAGCTGCAAGGCCACAATCCGCTGCCGGCAGTGGTGAAGAGCCCCTACCTGGAGGCTCCGGACGCGCAGAGCGACTTCGTCGCGAGCCTGCGCCACGCCTTGCTGTCGAACGGCGCGCAGCTGATGCGCGACAAAACCAAGGCGTCCGCCGTGGTCAGCATTCTCTACGACACCGTGGGCCGGCGCGTGCTGTCGGTGTCGGCACTGAATCAGCCGAATGAGTACGAAGTGAGCTACACGGTGCGCTTCGCGGTGAGCGCCGGCGGCAAAGAGCTGCTCGAGCCGCAGGAGATGACGGTGACACGCAGCTACAGCTTCGACGAGCGGCTGCTGCTCGCCAAGGGTCACGAAGAAGACATCCTGCGCCAGGACATGGCCAACGATCTGGCCAACCGGGTGATGCGGCGGCTGTCGAGCCTGTGAGGGTGCTGGAGCTTGGCGGCATCGAGCGTACGGCGCTCACACGGCTGCTCGCCGCCTACGGACTCGCGCTCGAGCTCGTGCCGCAGGGGGCGCCCATCCCCGGCTCCTACTGGGGCGAGAGCGAGGCGGGACTGCAGGGCTCGCGGCTTCTCGCGCGCGCTGACACGCCAGTGCACTCCGTGCTGCACGAGGCAGCGCACTATGTGTGTATGTCGCCCGCCCGGCGCGTGCTGCTCGAGCGCGATGCGGGCGGCGATGACGCGGAAGAAGCCGCCGTGTGCTACCTGCAACTGCTGCTCGCCGAAGTGCTGCCGGGCGTCGGCCGCGCGCGCCTCGCCACCGACATGGACGCCTGGGGCTACAGCTTCCGTCTGGGCTCGACCGCCGCCTGGTTCGGCGCGGATGCCGAGGATGCGCGCGAATGGCTCAGGCGCCAGGGACTGGTCGATGCGCACGGCCGGTTGACCGGCGCGCTGGCGCGCAGCTGAGCGCCCGCGTGGAGCGTTTCCTCGACACGCCCGCCGGCCGCTATCTGCTCAGTGACGAGGCGGCGCGCCTCGACCTCACGGCGATGCATGCGTTTCTCAGCCAGTGCTACTGGTCGAAGGACATTCCGCGCGACGTGCTCGCGCGCGCGGTCGCCGCTTCGCTGTGCATCGGCGCCTACGCCGATGCGGCCCAGGTCGGCCTGACGCGCTGCGTGTCCGACTACGCGACCTTCTGCTACCTGTGCGACGTCTACGTGCTCGAGGAACACCGTGGCCGCGGCGTGGCGCGTGCCCTGGTGGGCTTCGCGCTGGCGCATCCGCGCCTGCAGGGGCTGCGCCGCTGGAGCCTGGTGACGCGCGATGCGCAGCCGCTCTACCGCGAATTTGGCTTCACCGCGAGCGCGCATCCGGAGCGCCACATGGAGCGCACCCGCGCCGACTTCTACCGGACGGACTGAGCACTCGGCCGGTGGGTGCCAGCGCACAACTCGTCGCATCCTCGCTGGCAACCGGGCACTAGCGCAGGCTACACTCGCGCCCCCGGTCCATCCGACTGTTGGTGTTATGCGCCGTCTGTCCCTCTCGTGGCTCCTGTCGCTGCTGCTGGTGTTCGCCCAGCACGGGGCGATGCTGCACGAGCTCGGGCACCTGGGCCATGCCAGCCATCCCACCGGCACGACGCTGACAGACCTGCAGCCGCAGGATGGCGGCGTGTGCAGCACCTGCGAGTCCTACGCGCAGGTGGCCAACCCCGCCGCCGGCGGGACGGTGGACCTGCCGGCCTGCCCGCCTTCCCTGGGCGTGCTGGCCTCTGCCTGCTACCAATTCCAGGGCGCCGATGCGCCCACTGCCCGCAGCCGCGGGCCACCGCTGATCTGAACTGACCCTGCGACCTCGATGGGCGGCGCGCAGCTGCGCGCGCACCTCATCCGTTCAGTTCTTCTGCGGAGTTGATTGCCATGTTCCATGTTTCCCACCGTCCGGTATTACCGGCCCTGGTGCTTTTTCCTCTGCTGCTCGGGAGCGCCGCCGCGCTGGCGGAGACTCCGGCCGACGCTGCCGCCGCTGCCGCTGCGCCCGCCGCCTCTGACAACGCGGCCGCCACCAACAGCAGCGCCAACGGCGATCTCGCGACCGTCATCGTGACGGCGCGGCGGCTGAACGAAGCCCGGGCGGAGATCGAGACGCAGACCGGCGCCTCGACCTACACCATTGACTCAAGCGCCATCGCCGCAACTCCGGGAGGCTCGAACGTGCAGCTGAACCAGGTGCTGCTGCAGGCCCCGGACGTGGTGCAGGACTCCTTCGGGCAGCTGCACGTGCGCGCCGATCACAACGATCTGCAGTACCGCCTGAACGGCATCATCCTGCCCGAGGGCATTAGCGTGTTCAGCCAGACGCTGAGTCCGCGCCTGATCTCCTCGCTGAGTCTCATCACCGGCGCATTGCCGGCCGAGTATGGGCTGCGCACCGCCGGGATCATCGACCTCACCACCAACAGCGGCCTGCTGCAGCCGGGCGGCGAGGTATCGATCTACGGCGGCAGCCACGGGACGTTCCAGCCTGCGGCCGAGTACGGTGGCAGTGACGGCAGCTTCAGCTATTTCGTCGCTGCCGACTATAAGGAGAACGATCTCGGCATCGAGTCACCCGACGGCAGCTCCAACCCGCTGCACGATTTCACGCGGCAGACGCACGGCTTCGGGTATTTCGAGAAGATCATCGATGAGAGCAACCGCCTGTCGCTGATCCTCGGCACCTCCGATGATGCGTTCCAGATCCCCAATCAGCGCGGCCTGCAGCCGACGCTCGGCTACACCGTGCTCGGGCAGACCGAGTTCCTCAGCGACTACCTCAACGAGACGCAGGACGAGGCGGCGCAGTACGCGATCGTGAGCTGGCAGCACTCCGCCGGCGCGCTCAACTGGCAGACCGCGATATCAGGCCGCTACACCACGCTGCATTTCTCGCCCGACTGGACCGGTGACCTGCTCTACAACGGCATCGCGCAGGATGCCTACAAGAACGACACCGCATTCGCCTGGCAGACCGACGGCTCGTACAAGCTCGACGCCAGCCACACGCTGCGGGCCGGCTTCTACCTGCAGCACGACAGCGCCACCAGCAACACCACGTCGAACGTGCTGAAGCTGAATGCGCAAGGCATGCAGGCCAGCGACATTCCGCTGACCATTCCTGACAACGGCAAGCAGTCGCAGGAGATCGAGAGCCTCTATCTGCAGGACGAGTGGCAGCCGTTCGAGCCGCTGACGATCAACTACGGCCTGCGCCTGGACCACTACAATGGCTACTCGAGTGGCAGCCAGCTGAGTCCGCGCGTCAACTTCGTCTGGCAGCTGCCCTCCGATACCACCGTGCATGGCGGCTACTCGCGCTACTTCACCCCGCCGCCCTTCGAGCTGGTCGCGAGCGAGACTTTCACCAAGTTCGCCAACACCAGCGCACTGCCGCCGGGGTCGGTCACGCTCGACACCCCGCCGATCGCCGAGCGCGCGAACTACTACGACTTCGGCATCCAGCAGAAGCTGCTCAACCGTACCCTCACCCTCGGCATCGACAGCTTCTATGAGCAGTCGCAGCACCTGATTGATGAGGGGCAGTTCGGCGCGCCGATCATCCTGACACCGTTCAACTATCGCTACGGCCTGATCGGCGGCCTCGAGCTCACCGCCAACTACGCGGTGAAGAACTTCTCGCTCTACGGCAACGTCTCGTTCCAGGCGGCGCACGGCAAGGACGTCGAGTCCTCGCAGTTCAGCTTCACCCAGCAGCAGCTGCTGTACCTCACGGACAACTACATCCACCTGGACCACGAGGGCCGCGTGGCGGCCTCGGGCGGCACCTCCTACCTCTGGCACGGCACGCGCTTGAGCGTGGATGCCATCTTCGGTACCGGCCTGCGGGATGACCTGGTGTTGGCCGATGGCTTCACCATCCCGAACGGTGACCACACTCCGAGCTACACCCAGATCAACATGGGGGTCAGCCACGAGTTCCATATCTCGGCGACCGCGCTCACGGTGCGCTTCGACGTGATCAACGTGACCGACAAGATCTACCAGATCCGCAGTGGCTCGGGGATCGGCGTGTTCGCGCCGCAGTTCGGGCCGCCGCGCGGGTTCTTCGGGGGGGTCTCCTGGGACTTCTGAGGCACGCGCGCCGCTGATGACTGATAATGCGGCGGTGTTTTCGACAGCGCCCGTTACGAGAGGTCCTTGAAGCTCACCAGCGAGTCGCTGGCTGCGCACCTGAACGGTGCGCTGCTGCCGGCCTACCTGATCTCCGGCGATGAGCCGCTGCTCGCCGCGGAGGCGGCCGATGCGCTGCGGACGCGCGCGCGCGCCGCCGGCTTCAGCGAGCGCGAGGTACATTTCATCGAGCGAGCCGGCGACTGGGACGCGGTGCGTGCCTCGGCCGCCAACCTGTCGCTGTTCGGCTCGCGCCGCGTGCTCGAGCTGCGCCTGGGGAGCGCTCGTCCCGGGACCGCCGGCAACCAGGCACTCCTGGCGCTGTTGCGCCATGCCGACCCGGACACGCTGCTGCTGGTGCTCGCGCCGCGTCTCGACCGCGAGGCGCAGGCCGCCGAGTGGGTGAAGGCCTTCGAGAGCCAGGGCGGCTGGCTCGCGGTGTGGCTGGTGGACGTCGCACGCCTGCCGGCATGGCTGCGCGCGCGCAGCCGCGCGCTCGGTCTCAAGCTGAGTGAGGGGGCGATCGATCTGCTGGCCGCACGCACCGAAGGCAATCTGCTCGCCGCGCAGCAGGAGCTGATGAAGCTGCAGCTGCTCGCCGCAGGATCGGAGGATGCGGAGTCCGTGCTCAATGGCATCGCCGACAGTGCGCGCTTCGATGTCTTTCAGCTGACCGATGCGGCGCTTGCCGGGGAGGCGGCGCGCGCACTGCGCGTGCTCGCAGGCCTGCGCGCCGAAGGGACCGAGGCCACGCTGGTGCTGTGGGCGCTCGCCAAGGCGCTGCGCGATGTATGGAATGCGCACGCCGCTGGTGGCGGCCGCCCGCCGGCCTGGCAACGCCAGAGCGCCGCGCTCGGCCAGGCGCTCAAGCGTGCGCCGCAGCTCGACTTCGCCGCTCTGGCGCAGCGCGCCGCGCGCGCCGACCGCATGATCAAGGGTCGGCTCGCCGGCAATGCCTGGGATGAGCTGGCGCTGCTGATCCTCGAGCTATGCGGTGCAGCGCGCGCGCAGCCGCGCGCGCGCGCCTCCTAAACCATGAAACCCCTGGGCGTCTTCGGCGGCACCTTCGATCCCATCCACTGCGGGCATCTGCGCACGGCCTTCGAGCTGTGGCAGGAGCTGCAGCTCGCCGAGGTGCGCTTCCTGCCGACCGGCAGCCCGCCGCATCGCGACCAGCTGTATGCGAGCGCCGAGCTGCGTCTGCGCATGGTGCAGGCTGCGGTCGCGGATCAGCCCGGCTTCGTGGTCGATGACCGCGAGGTACGCCGCAGCGGATTGTCTTACTCCGTGGATACACTGAGCGAGCTGCGGCGCGAATACCCCGACACGCCGCTGTGCCTGCTGCTGGGGATGGACGCATTCCTCGGTCTGCCCAACTGGCACCGCTGGCGCGAACTGCTGACGCTTGCACATATTGTCGTGGCGTACCGCCCCGGCTGGCGCGCGCCTACCACCGGACCGCTTGGCGAACTGATGGTCGATCACGGCACCGGTGCGATCCGCGCGCTGCACGAGGAACGCGCCGGACGCGTGTACGTACGTGCAGTGACCCAGCTCGAGGTCTCCTCGACTGAACTGCGCGCGCTGATCGTCGCCGGGCGCGACCCGCGCTACCTGGTGCCGGATGCGGTGAGGCAGATCATCCTCGAGACGAGATGCTATGCTCCCAAGCAGGATGGCCGCGCGCCATGAGCGCTACTTCAGGAGAAGCCACTTAAGCACATGACCAGCCGCACACGCCTGCGCCCGAAAGAGGAGCGCGCCTCGCCGTTACAACACGCCGTGACGACCGCGCTCGACGACATGAAAGCCGTGAATGTCAGGGTGTTGGATGTACGGGGCCTCACCGACATCGCCGACACCATGGTCATCGCCAGCGGCAATTCCGACCGCCACGTACGCTCGATTGCCGAGCGCGTGGTCGAGAATGCCAAGGCGGCCGGATTCCGCCCGCTCGGCACCGAGGGTGCGCGCGACGGCGAGTGGGTGCTGGTGGATCTGCAGGACGTGCTGGTGCATGTGATGCTGCCGCGCATACGCGAGTTCTACGGGCTCGAGCTGCTGTGGGACGGCGGACCGCTAATACCGCAGGCCGCCAAGGCCGCGGCGGCGACGCGCGCAGCGACGCGGCGGCGGCGCACACCGGGCTGAACTCGCGGCGTGCGCGTGCGCGTGATGGCGGTCGGCACGCGTATGCCCGAGTGGGTGCGCGCCGCCTGCGACGAATACCTCAAGCGCCTGAGTGGCGCGCTTGCCGTCAGCCTCACCGAGATCGAACCGGCGCGTCGCGACGCAGCCGGTGCCGCCTCCGCGACCGTGCTGGAAGGCAGCCGGTTGCTGGCAGCACTGCGTCCCGCCGACCACGTCATCGCCCTCGAGGAACGCGGCCGCGGGCTCACCAGCCGCGAGTTCGCCACCTGGCTGGGCGAGCGCATGCAGCAGGGCGAGGACCTGGTGTTCGTCGTCGGCGGTGCCGACGGCTTCAGCGCGCAGGTGCTGGCCCGCAGCAACTTCCGGTTGTCGCTGTCGCCGCTGACCCTGCCGCACGCCCTGGCGCGCGTGCTGTTGTGCGAGCAGCTGTACCGGGCCCACTCCATTCTCGGTAATCA
>DATHMN010000054.1:0-37163 GCA_035487135.1 Steroidobacteraceae bacterium
CGGTCGAGCTGCAGCACCGTCTCGTGGAAGTGCGCGCCCGCGAACGCCTGGCGCACGCCCGCTACGCGCGTGAGCGCAGCCACGAGCTCACGGCTGCGGGCATGGCAGGCGGCCGCCGTGCGCGCCAGCCCCTGCGCGCCCATGAGCGACAGGTAGATGGTTGCCGCGGTCACCAGCAGGCCCTGGTTGGTGCAGATGTTGGAAGTCGCCCGCGCGCGGCGGATGTGCTGTTCGCGTGCCTGCAGGGTCAGCGTGAAGCCTTCATGTCCGGCGACATCGAGCGTGCGTCCGACGATGCGCCCGGGCATCTGCCGCACGTGCTCCAGGCGCGTCGTCATGAAGCCGAAGTACGGTCCGCCGGAGGACAACGGCACCCCGAGCGGCTGACCCTCACCTACGGCGATGTCGGCGCCGCGCGCACCCCACTCGCCCGGCGGCTTGAGCAGTGCGAGCGCAGTCGGATTCACGACCGCGATCACCAGCGCCTGGCGTGCGTGCGCCCAGTCGGTGAGCGCATCGACTTCCTCCAGGCGGCCGAAGAAGTTCGGCTGCGCAATCACCAGCGCGGTGATGTCTTCGCTCTCGTAGCGCGCGAGCGCGCTGCGGTCGAGCGTGCCGTCGGCCGCGAACGGCAGCTCCTCGAAACGCAAGCCCTGATTGGCGGCGGTGGCGTGCGCCACGCTGCGGTAATGCGGATGCAGGCTGCGCGGCAGCAGGATGCGTGCCGACTGCGACTTGCGGTTGGCGCGCACCGCCATGAGCGCGGCTTCCGCGGTGGCGGAGGCGCCCTCGTACATCGAGGCGTTCGCGACCTGCATCGCGGTAAGTCGCGCGATCATGGTCTGGAACTCGTAGATCGTCTGCAGCGTGCCCTGACTGGCTTCTGCCTGGTAGGGCGTGTAGGCGCTGTAGAACTCGCCGCGGGTGGTGATGGCCCACACCGCCGCCGGGATGTGGTGCTCGTAGGCCCCGGCGCCGAGGAAGCTCAGCTGCAGGCCGTCGCGGCGCGCGCGCTCGCTCATCAGCCGGCCGATCTCCATCTCGTTGAGCGCCGCCGGCACGCCGGCGAGTGACTTGACCCGCAGCTCAGCGGGGATTTCATCGAACAGATCCTCGATGCGCCGCACGCCGATGGTGGCGAGCATGGCGGCGACGTCCGCGGCGGTGTGCGGAATGAAGGCCATCAGCCGCCCTCCGCGTCCAAGAGCTTCTGGTAGTCCGCCGGCGAGAGCAGCTGCGCGGCTTCGAGCGATCCGGGCGCAGCCTTCAGGCGCATGAGCCAGCCGCCGGCATAGGGCTCGGTATTGACCGTCTCGGGTTCGGCCGTGAGGCGCGAGTTGCCGGCGACGACCTGGCCGGCAAACGGTGCGTATACGTCCGAGGCCGCCTTGACCGACTCGACCACGGCGCACGGCTCGTTGGCCTTGACGCTGCGCCCGGCCTCCGGCACCTCGACAAACACCAGGTCGCCGAGCGCGTGCTGCGCGTGATCGGTGATGCCGACCTCGAGCGTGCCATCGGCGAGCGTGCGCACCCATTCGTGCGACTTGGTGTATCTGAGATCTGCGGGGATGTTGCTCATGAAGGTTCCTTCGCTTCAAGTAATGAGAGCGCGACCGAAGCGTACGAACGGCGGCCGTACCACGCGCGCGTTCAGCAGCTTGCCGCGGATGTCGACCTGCACCTGCGCGCCGGTCTGTGCCGGCACGCGTGCGAGCGCGATCGAGCGCTCCAGCGTCGGCGAGAAAGTGCCACTGGTGATCTCGCCCGCGCCGCCGTCGGCGACCAGCACCTTCTGGTGACTGCGCAGCACTCCGCGATCCTCGAGCACGAGACCCACCAGCTTGCGCGGCGAACCAGCCTGCGCGATGGCCTCGAGTGCGCCGCGGCCGACGAAGCGGCGCGTGCGCGGCTCGAGTGCCACCGTCCAGGCGAGGCCCGACTCGAACGGCTGGGTGCTCTCGTCCATGTCGTTGCCGTAGAGGTTCATGCCGGCTTCCAGGCGCAGCGTATCGCGCGCCCCCAGGCCGCAGGAGGCCACCCCCAGTGCGTTCAGGCTGCGCCATGCGGGCACCGCATCCTCGGCGGGCAGCATGATCTCGAAGCCGTCCTCGCCGGTATAGCCGGTGCGCGCCACGAACCAGCCACCGAGCTGGCGCCCGCTGAAAGTGTCGAGTGCCAGCGCGGCATCCACATCCGCCGGCGGCAGCAGCTGGACCGCCTTGGCGCGCGCCTGCGGTCCCTGCACCGCCAGCATGGCGAGATCGCTGCGCTCCTTCACTTGCACGCCGTGAGCGGCGGCGCGCGCGCGGATCCAGACGAGATCCTTGTCGCGCGTGCCGGCGTTGACCACCAGCCGGTAGCCGGAGTCACCCAGGAAGTAGACGATGAGATCGTCGAGCACGCCGCCCTGCTCGTTCAGCATGCAGCTGTAGAGCGCCTTGCCATGGCTCTTGAGCTTGGCGACATCGTTCGCCAGCAGCTCGCGCAAGAACTCCGGCGTGCGCGTGCCGCTCAGGTCCACCACGCACATGTGCGAGACGTCGAAGACGCCGGCAGCGCGGCGCACCGCGTGGTGCTCGCCGATCTGCGAGCCGTACTGCACCGGCATGTCCCAGCCGCCGAAATCCACGATGCGGGCGTTGAGTTCCCGGTGCAGCTCAAAAAGCGGGGTACGTCGTCCCACAGGTCTCTCCAAGGCAGCGGCGGCGCCTGCGGCGCAGCCAATAAAAAAGCGGCGGGCTCCGCCTGGGGAACCCCGCCGCCCTTCTGTCCTGTGACCTGAGAGATCAGGCGCCGCCGGCGCCGCTCCCCTTCGGTGGGTGGAGTGTCCGCTCCACCACTCTCCAGAAGCCCCGCGACGCGCGCGATCGCGCGCCGCTGCCTGCCGTTCTTGTGCCTGAGCGTTTCCGGGCGGAATTTGCGCCTTCGGCGATCCGGCTTGCGCCGGACACTCTCCGGACAGACTGATTTCGGGCGGCCGGGATCATAGCAGGGGCGCTCGCTGCCGCCCAAGCGTCCGGCCGGGTAGAATGGCGTTCCTTCACCTTAATCCAGTTTCATGAGCCCCATTCCCCGCCGTCATTCTGTGCAGGTGGTCATCGGTCCGGTCCGCGTGGGCGGCAGCGCCCCGATCGTGGTGCAGTCGATGACCAATACCGATACCGCCGATGTGGAGGCCACCGTGCGCCAGGTGCAGTCGCTGGCGCGCGCCGGCTCCGAGCTGGTGCGCATCACGGTGAATTCGAGCGAGGCCGCCGCGGCGGTGGCGCCGATCCGTGCCCGCCTCGATGAGGCCGGGATCCACGTGCCGCTGATCGGTGACTTCCATTTCAATGGCCACAAGCTGCTGCGCGAGCATCCCGCGTGCGCCGAAGCACTCGCCAAGTACCGCATCAATCCCGGCAACGTCGGCCGCGGCAGCAAGCGCGATCCGCAGTTCGCCGAGATGATCGAGATTGCCTGCCGCTACCGCAAGCCGGTGCGCATCGGCGTCAACTGGGGCAGCCTCGATGCCGATCTGCTGACGCGCATGATGGACGAGAACTCCAAGCTGCCCGAGCCGCTGACGGCGCAGCAGGTCATGCGTAACGCGGTGGTGCAGTCGGCGCTCAGCAGCGCGCAGCGCGCCGAGGAGCTCGGCATGCCGCACCAGCACATCATTCTTTCGGCCAAGGTGAGCGGCGTGCAGGACCTGATCGCCATCTACGGCGATCTGGCGGCGCGCTGCGATTACCCGCTGCACCTCGGGCTCACCGAGGCCGGCATGGGCTCCAAGGGCATCGTCGCTTCCACCGCCGGCATGGCCGTGCTGCTACAGCGGGGCATCGGCGACACTATCCGTGTATCGCTCACCCCCGAGCCCCAGGGTGACCGCACCCAGGAAGTGATCGTGGCGCAGGAGATCCTGCAGACGATGGGCCTGCGTGCGTTCACGCCGATGGTGGTCGCCTGCCCGGGCTGTGGACGCACCACCAGCACCTTCTTCCAGGAGCTGGCGCAGCGCATCCAGTCGCACATCCGCCACCGCATGCCGCAGTGGCGCCGCGAGTATCAGGGTGTCGAGGAGATGACCGTCGCGGTCATGGGCTGCGTGGTCAATGGCCCCGGCGAGAGCAAGCACGCCAACATCGGTATCTCGCTCCCCGGCACCGGCGAGCGCCCGGTGGCCCCGGTCTACGAGGATGGCGCCAAGACCGTGACGCTCAAGGGTGAGCGCATCGCGGAGGAGTTCCAGGAGATCGTCGAGCAGTATGTGGCGCGCCACTATCCGCCGCTGGAGGCGCGCGCATGAGTGAGCTGGCTGCACGGCGCTGCCAGCCGTGCGAGGGCGGCACGCCGCCACTGGCGCGCGCGGCCGCGCAGCAGCTGTTCAAACAGCTGGCCGCCGGCTGGACGCTGAGCGATGACGTCAAGTCGCTGCGGCGCGAATTCCGCTTCCGCGACTTCTACCGCACCATGAGCTTCGTCAACGCGCTCGCGCACCTCGCCAACATCGAGGATCACCATCCGGACCTCGAGGTGGGCTACAACTACTGCCGCGTGACGTTCACCACCCACGCGGTCGGCGGCCTGTCGGACAATGACTTTGTGTGTGCCGCCAAGACGGATCTGATTCCGCTCTCCTGAAGCTCACGGCTGCAGCTCGCGCATGCGCGCGGCAACGAAATCGACGAACGCGCGTACCTTGGCGGGGATGAAGCGCGCGCTCGGGTAGACCGCATAGATCCCCTGCTCGGCGCTGGCCCAGCCCGGCAGCACGCGGCTGAGCGCACCGCGCCGCACGTCCGCGCTCACCACGAATTCGGGCAGCAGGCTCACGCCGAGTCCGTCGCGGCATGCGCTCAGCAGCGCAAACGAGTTGTTGGAGCGCAGTGGGCCGTGCACGTCGAGCGCCACGCGCGCGCGGGCGCGCTCCAGCTGCCAGTGGCGCGGCCGCGGACCGACCTCGAGGGTGAGGCAGGCGTGCTGCTGCAGCTGCTGCGGTGCGCGCGGCTCACCGCAGCGGCTGAGATAGGCGCCACTGGCCACCAGCACGCGCCGGTTCGGCGCCAGGCGTCGCACGACCAGGCGTGAGTCAGGATCGAGCGTACCGACCCGTAGCGCGAGATCGTAGCCCTCCTCCAGCAGATCGACGTAGCGGTTCGACATCTGCACATCGAGCGTGAGCGCGGGATGCGCGCGCAGGAACTCTGCCAGCAGCGGCGCCAGCAGGGTCTGGCCGGCACCGGTGGCGACGCTCACCTTGAGCGTGCCGCGAATGGAAGCCGCATGGTCGCGCACCGCGGCGTCTGCTCCCTCGAGCTCGGCGAGCAACACTTCGCAGCGCTTGAAATAGTCGCGTCCCGCGTCGCTCAAAGTGACGCGGCGCGTGGTCCGCTGCAGCAGCCGTACGCCCAGACGGTTCTCGAGCGCGGCGACTGCGCGGCTGACCGCGGACGTGTGGCGCTCCAGCTGGCGCGCCGCCTGCGCGAAGCTCTGGGCGCGCGCCACCTCCACGAAAGCGCTCAATTGCTCGAGACGGTCCAATCAGATTATTGCAATCCGCGCAATGGTGATTTGTATTTTAGCCAGTTTGTCGCAGTCGCGGGGGTGACTATGCTGGCGCCATGAAAGCGTCCTTTTTGGAGCGTCTGCCGGCGGCGGTCCTCGGTACCACCTTCGTCGTGCTGTGGTGCACCGGTTACCCGGCCGCCAAGATCGCGCTCGCGCACAGCGCGCCATTCACGCTGCTGACGCTGCGCTTTGGCGCTGCGGCACTCATTTATGTAGTGGTATCCCTGCTGGGGCGTGCGCCCTGGCCGCGCGGCAGGGCAGCCCTGCACAGCGCGATGGTCGGAGCACTGACGCTGGCGCTGCAGTTCGGGGCGCTCTATTACGCGGTCGCAAGCGGCGTCAACGTGGGAATCGTCGCACTGGTGATCGGCACCATGCCGATCGTGACGGCGCTGCTCGGCTTGGGGCTTGGCGAGCCGGTGCGCCCGCTCCAGTGGCTCGGCTTCGCGCTCGGCTTCGCCGGAGTCGCCATGGCGGTCGCGGAAGGCATCGGTCCGGTACACGGCACCAGCTTCGGCGCGTACCTGGCGGTGCTGCTGGGTCTGCTGGCGATCAGCGTCGGCACTCTCTATCAAAAGCGCCTCGGTGTGCAGGTCGATCTGCGCAGTGGGCTCGCGCTCCAGAACCTGGCGGCGAGCGCACTGTTGCTGCCGCTCGCCGCCTGGGAGGGCTGGCACTTCGATGGCTCCGCGGCACTGCTGTGGAGTCTCGGCTGGATGATTGCGATCAACTCGATCACGGCGTTTGCGCTGTTGTTCGTGCTGCTGAAGCGCGGCGCCGTGAACGAAGTGGCGACACTGTTCTTCCTGATGCCACCGGTGACCGCGCTCATGGATTACCTCGTGCTCGGCGATCCGCTTTCGGCGCTGAAGATCGCCGGTATCGCGGTGGCGGCGTTCGGCGTCTATCTCGCCACGCGCCCGGCGCGCGGCGCTGCGGTCAGCGCGCCGCCGCCGGCAGCTCCCCGCTCATCCCCAGCGCCCTGCGGACCAAGAAGCGCTTGAGCTCCTCGCTGCGGTTGACGAGGGCCAGACCGCGCTGCGCCAGCTGCGCGAGCGGCCCCTGTCCGTGCGCGAGGTAACGATCGAACAGATCGATGGCTGTGCTCATCAGGGCGACCTCGCTCTTGCGCCAGCGCTCGTAGGTGCGCAGCGGGCCGAGCGCACCCGGGTCTTCGCGCCGCGCGGCTGCCGCGCGCAGCAGCTGTGCGAGCGCTGCGGCGTCCAGCAGGCCCAGATTGACGCCCTGTCCTGCAAGCGGGTGCACGACGTGCGCCGCATCGCCGATCAGCGCCACGCGCGGCGCCACATAGTGCGACGCGGCCAGCCGCTGCAGCGGGAATGACACGCGCGCGCTCGTGAGCCGTGTCGCGCCGAGCGCCTCATCCAGTGCGCGCGCGAGCTCGAGGGCGAACTCGGCGTCGCTCAGCGCGAGCAGTTCCCCGGCACGCTGCTCATCTGCGGACCAGACGATGGAACTCGTGCCATCGGCCAGCGGCAGAAACGCCAGGGTGCCGTCGTGGAGGAAGCGCTGCCAGCAGCTGGCCTGATGCGGCTGCGCGGTGGCGACGCTGGCGACGATCGCGCGCTGTCGGTAGGACCGGACCTGCGCCGTGAGGCCGGCGGCGGCGCGCACCGCCGACTGCGCGCCGTCGGCGCCGATCACCAGGCGTCCCTGCAGCACGCCCCGCGAGGTGCTCACCTGCACGCGCTCCGCTGCCACCACCAGCCCGGTGAATGCGGCGCGCTCGACGTGCACCGCGGCTGCCTCACAGGCGGCGAGCAGCGCGCTCTGCAGCAGGCGCTGCTCCACGATGTAGCCCAGGTTGGCTTCGCCCACCTCCGCGGCATCAAACACCAGCGCCCCCGGCCCGAAGGCCGCAGCGTGCTCGTGCCAGACACGCATGCGTTCGTAGGGCGACAGGCGCGCCGGCGCGAGCCACTGCCAGGCGCCGGCACTCACCAGCAGATGCTCGCTGGCGCGCGACAGCGCCACGACGCGGACATCGGTCGGCACCGCGGCCGGCGCGGGCACGGCGTGCGGTTCGAGCACGGCAACGCGCAACAGTGGCGCGCCACCGCCGCCGGCGAGCAACGCGGCGACGCAGGCCCCGGCAGGGCCGCCGCCGACCACGATCACATCGAAGTCAGCCGTCATGCTGCAACGACAGACCGCGTGCCAGACGCGGCGCCGGGCCGCCAAAGCCGGAGCTGACGCGCGCGAGCGCGCTCTTGGCGGGCGGGCTCAGATCGAACAGCAGCAGCCCCAGATCGCGCAGTGCGCCCACGCCGGCGCGCCGGCTGCCGAACAGGCGGATCAAGCCGTCGGTGAAACGCACCACACCCGCCCGGTCGCGCGCGCGCCAGGCGGCGAAGTCGGCGAGCAACTGCGGCGCGCCGGCGTCTCCGCCGCTGCCCGCCAGCACTTCGGCGAGCATCGCCGCATCGCGCAGACCCAGGTTGAAGCCCTGCCCGGCCACCGGATGCAGAGCCTGCGCGGCATTGCCGATGACTACCGTGCGCACGCCGGTCGGTGTGGCCGCACGGCTCAGCGCCAGCGGATAGGAGCCGCGCCGGCCGAGACGCAGGAACCGTCCGGCGCGCCAGCCGAACTGGCGTTGCAACTGCGCCAGATACTCGGCGGGGGGCAATCGCAGCAGTTGCGCAGCGCGCTCCGGCGCGCACGCCCAGATCAGCGCCCGTGAACCGTCCGCCAGCGGCAAGAGCGCCAGCGGTCCCTGCGCGGTGAAGCGCTCGTAGGCGCAGTCCTGGTGCGGCTGATCCGCGGCCACGTTCGCGACCAGCGCCACCTGCTGGTAATCCTAGACCTGGGCGGCGATGCCCGCGGCGGCGCGCACCGCCGAGTGCGCCCCGTCTGCGGCGACCAAGAGCTGGCTGCTCACGCGCTCGCGCCTGCCGCCGGCGTCTTCGACGCAGAAGCTGGTACGCGCGGGCGTGATCTCGAGCTCGCTGATCTGCGCGGGCACGCGCAGGCTGATGCCCGGTGCGCGCCCCAGCTGCTGCCACAAAGCGCTGCCGATACTGCGGTTGGCCAGCACGTAACCGAAGGCATCGATCCCCTGTTCGCAGGCCCGCAGGCGCGCGAAGCCGAACCGCCCGGCATCCGATACGTGGATGGTGCGGATCGCGGCCGCCGCCGGCGCCAGCGCCGGCCACAGGCCGAGGCCGGCGAAGATGCGCCGGCTGGCGTTGCCGAGCGCGGTGGTGCGCTCATCGAAGCTCGGCTGCGCGCTGCTGTCCGCGGCGATGCTCTCCACCAGCAGCACCCGCCGCCGGCTGCCGCTGAGCGCGAGTGCCAGGCTCGCCCCGACCATGCCGCCGCCGATGATGGCTAGATCGAAGTCGCTGCTGCTGGCGCGGGTCACGGCAGGCTCCTCAGGCGCGCGCCATCAGCGCTTCGATCTGATCCGGGTCTTTGGGGATGCGTGCACTCAATACCTCGGCGCCACGCTTGGTCACGACGACGTCGTCCTCGATGCGGATGCCGATGTTGCGGAAGCGCTTCGGCACCCCGCGCGCGCCGGCCGGCAGGTAAATGCCCGGCTCGATGGTCAGCACCATGCCGGGCTCGAGCACGCGCCACTCATCGCCCACTTTGTAGTCGCCGACGTCGTGGACGTCGAGGCCGAGCCAGTGACCGGTGCGATGCATGAAGAAACGCCGGTAGGCGCCGCTCTTGATGAGCGTCGCGACGCGCCCCTTCAGCAGTCCGAGCTTCACCAGCCCCTGGGTGATGACCCGCACCGCCGCCTCATGCGGGGCGTTCCAGTGACGTCCCGGGCGCACGCAGGCGATTGCCGCGCGGTTGGCCTCGAGCACCACCTGGTAGACGGCGCGTTGTGCGGGCGAGAAACGGCCGTTGACCGGGAAGGTGCGGGTCACGTCCGAGGCGTAGTACTCGAACTCGCAGCCCGCATCGAGCAGCAGCAGGTCACCGCTCACGAGGGTCTGGTCGTTCTCGCGGTAATGCAGGATGCAGCTGTTGGCGCCGCCGCCGACGATCGGATGGTAGGCGGTATCGGCGTTGTGGCGGCGGAACTCGTGCAGCAGCTCCGCCATCACCTGGTACTCGGTCACGCCAGGGCGGCAGAAGCGCATCACCCGCTGGTGCGCGCGGCCCGCGATGCGCACCGCCGTGCGCATCAGTTCGAGCTCATGGCGCGACTTGAACAGCCGCATGTCGTGCAGCACGTGATCGAGCGCCACGAACTCCTGCGGCGGATGGCGGCCGTGCTTCGCCTGCGCGCGCAGGCCGTTCACCCAGCCGACGACGCGCTGATCGAAATCGGCGTAGACCCCCATGGTGTAGAACACCCGCGCGCGGTTCTCCAGCAGTCCGGGCAGGATCTCATCGATGTCGCCGATCGGGAAGGCATCGTCGGCGCCGAAGTCACGCTGTGCGCCGACGGGGCCGGCGCGGCGACCGTCCCAGGTTTCGCGCGCCGCATCGCGCTCGCGCACGAACAGGATGTACTCCGCCTGAGCGCGTCCGGGCACCAGCACCGCCACTGCCTCGGGTTCGCCGAAGCCGGTGAGGTAATGGAAATCGCTGTCCTGGCGGAAGGGATATTCGACGTCGCTGTTGCGGTGGCGCACCGGTGCGGCCGGCAGCACCGCGATGGAATCGCGCCCCATCAGACGCATGAGCTGGCGGCGACGCCGCGCGAATTCATCCCGCGCCATGCTGGCTGTGCCCGTCAGTGAAGCGCGGCGTCCGCGGGCACGCCCGGGCGGCGCGCCCCGGCAAGCTCCTCGAACAACAGCTGCACGCCGACGCGCACGAACTCGACCAACTCGGCGTAGGCGCTCTCGTTGGCCTCGGCGCTCTGCTGCGGATCGACCTCGGCGCGTGTGATCTCCACCAGGTCGCGCACGATCTCGCCGACATCGCCGGGTAGCTCACTGGGCATGATGGCGCCTGCGCCCAGGCCGTAGAGGAACCCCTGGCACCATTGTGCCAGCGCCGTGGTGCGCACCTCGAGCGGCTCACTGTCATCCGGCAACAGCGGCGCGAATTCCATGTCCGGCTCGCGCAGCGCCGTGGCGGTGAGCGAGTACAGCTGCTGCAACTCGCGGGCAGCGGCGCCGCCGAGCCGGTCCTCCGGCAGAATCTCCTTCAGCCAGTCCTCCAGACGATAGCCGGCAACCGCGCACAGGCAGCCGGCAAGGGTGCCGTGCGCCTCGGCGGCATCGGTGAGCGCGTGCTCGCGTGCGAGCAGCTCCTGGATCGGGCTGTAATCCATCTGTGTCATAAGCGGCCGATTATATAATTGACCGTACAAACAAGGCGGCTCTATAGTCGCCGCCCATGAGCGACACTACAAAAACACAGCTCGATCTCGAACTCACGCGTCTCACCAAGCGCATCGAGGAGCTGCTGACGATGGTGGATCACCTCAAGGACGAGAACCGCGCGCTGCGTGCACGCCACGAGTCGCTGGCCGGCGAGCGGGCCGCGCTCATGCACAAGAATGAGCAGGTGCGCACCCGGGTCGAGGCCATGATCGGGCGGCTGAAGACGCTGGAACACGGCGCATGAGCCAGGAGCCGGCACGTGTCAGCGTGCGCATCATGGAGAAGGAATTCGTGGTCGCCTGCCCCTATGAAGAGCGTGCGGCGCTGCTGGATGCGGCGGAGTTCCTCAATGCGCGCATGCGCGAGATCAAGGAGTCGGGCAAGGTGGTCGGCCTCGACCGCATCGCCGTCATGGCGGCGCTCAACCTCGCGCACGAGTTCCTCAAGACCCGCGATCGCGAGTCCAAGCTGGACAGCGGCGCCGGTCACCGCGTGCGCGCGCTGCGCGAACGGGTCGAAGGCGCCCTGGAGAAGGGGCAGCAGCTGGAGCTGTGACGCGCTCCGACATCTAGGTACGGCGCAATTGGTGTACAGTGCACTCAGCGTCGCCTGCGGTGTTCGACAAGCGGACCGGGTTACCTCGGACCCTAATTGAAACACCCTCGGGACCAGAGGCTTGCGTGCAGCGCTGTGCAAG
Organism: Steroidobacteraceae bacterium; assembly: GCA_035487135.1. Lineage (GTDB taxonomy): Bacteria > Pseudomonadota > Gammaproteobacteria > Steroidobacterales > Steroidobacteraceae > 13-2-20CM-66-19. The sequence goes on from DATHMN010000054.1 coordinate 11,569, forward strand.
TCCGCCTATGAGCGGAAAGCCTTACCTGCCGCAGCCTGTCCCACTTGTTGCTCTGGTTCGAGAGCAACGGCTCGCACCGGCACAGGCGGGTGGCGCTACCTGATTCCGCAGCCCTGAGCAGCGCCCGCAGAGTCCTGCGGGCGCGTCTCAATGCCCGGCGCCGGCAACTGTCGGCCGGGGAGCGCGCCGCGCTGTCGCGCCGCGTGGCCCGCAACGCCGACCGCGCGTTGCACCTCATGAGCCACTGGCGCATCGCGCTGTACGCCGCGCTTCCCTGGGAACTCGATGCCGCACCACTCATCGCGCTGGCGCGCAGTCGCGGCTGCCGCATCTACCTGCCATGCATCGAGCCGCGCCGTGCTTCGCGCGAGATGAGCTTCATCGAGATGCACGGCGCGCTGCGCGACAACCGCCTCGGCATCGCCGAGCCGCAGGGCAGCGCGACACTTGGTGCGCGCTGGCTCGATCTGGTGTTCCTGCCGCTGCTCGGGTTCGATCGCGGCGGTCTGCGGCTCGGCACCGGCGGCGGCTACTACGACCGCGCCTTTGCCTTCCGCCAACTGCGCCGCAGCTGGCATGCGCCGCGCCTGGTGGGGCTGGGGTACGCCTTTCAGGAAGTTGAGGGACTCACCGCCGCCGCCCACGACGTGCTGCTGGATGCGGTGGTGACCGAAGAGGGAGTGATCCGATGCACTACTGGCTGATGAAGAGTGAGCCGAGCGCCTTCAGCGTCGAGGACCTGGCCAAGGCGCCGCGCCGCACCACCGGCTGGGATGGCGTGCGCAACTACCAGGCACGCAACATGCTGCGCGATCAGATGAAGCGCGGCGATCAGGCCTTCCTCTACTACTCCAGCACCGAGGTGCCGGGCATCGTCGCGATCATGCAGGTGGTCAAGGAGGGGTACCCCGATGCCACCGCGTTCGAGCGCCGCCACCATCACTACGATGCGGACAGCGATCCCAAGAATCCGCGCTGGTACATGGTGGACGTGCAGCTCAAACGTCGGCTCGCGCGCATCATCACGCTCGATGAGCTGCGCACGCATGCCGCCAAGCAGCTCAAGGGCATGGTGCTGCTGCGTCCGGGCAATCGACTATCGATCACGCCGGTGGAAGAGGCGCAGTGGAAGTTCATTCTCGCGCTCGAATGATGCGCGCGGACGCAGCACGTGCGCGCACTGCATGCGCATGCGCCTATCACAATCACATGGCGCTCGCTTGTAATTTCGATTCGCGTGTATATACTCGGACCCCGGACTAACCCGTCAATTGGAGAGCCAACATGGCGAAGGCAAAGAAGAAGGCCAAGAAGAAAGCAGCGAAGAAGAAATAGGCCTTAACTCGGCGGCCGCGCAAGCTGCCGCCGAGTCGATTTCGAGGACTGTGCCCGCGCTGATGCGGGCACAGTCGTTTCTGGGACTCGCGCGATGGGGGCGCTCGATGGCAACGCAGGCCGAGGCGAACAAGCAGCGTGCAGCGCAGGCCGCATTCGATCTGATCGGCGCCGGGGCGACCATCGGCGTCGGCACCGGTTCCACCGTCAACTGCTTCATCGACGTGCTCGCCCGGCATCCGGGGCAGGTGGTGCGGGCGGTTTCGAGCTCGGAAGCAAGCAGCGGCCGGCTGCGCGCACTCGGCGTGCAGATCGTCGACCTCAATGATCTCGATGGAATCGACCTCTATATCGATGGCGCGGACGAGGCCACCGCGCAGCGCGCCCTCATCAAGGGCGGCGGCGGTGCGCTGACACGCGAGAAGATCATCGCGGCCGCGGCGCGGCGCTTCGTCTGCATCGTGGACGAGAGCAAGCTGGTGATGAGGCTCGGACACTTTCCACTGCCGGTCGAGGTGATCCCGATGGCGCGCACGCTGGTGGCGCGTGCGCTCGCGGCCCGCGGCGGACGTCCGGTGTGGCGTCAGGGCTGCATCACCGATAACGGCAATCACATCCTCGACGTCCATGGCCTGAGCATCACCGACCCCGTGGCCCTCGAGGCCGAGCTCGACCAGCTGACCGGGGTGGTCACGGTGGGCCTGTTCGCGGCCCGGCCGGCGGATCAGTTGATTATCGGATCGGCGCACGGCATCCGCGTCCTTTAGGGCGCGGGCAGCGCGCGACAAACCGGCGGCGCTACTTCCATTCTCGATCGGTCGACCCGCGCGGCGCGTACGGCCGCAGGCGCGCCTGCCGGGCGCACCTTGGCCGAAAGTGGCACTGCGCGCACGGGCATACCGAACCACCCGCGGTCCCAATGCGGTGACCCGCAGCGCGCTGTCCTCACGAGCGGCCCGACTCGAGCCTCGATATCCGCGACGGTCTGCGACGCTTCGCCCTCAGCCGGACCTGCTCGGCCGCTTCAGGGCAGGCGCTGAGTTTTTGTCGCGCGCCCTTGCAACCCTTTTGCCCCTCAGGTGCATCCAAGCTGACGAGACTTCAGTTGCAGCGACACTTGGAGAACCGCCATGAGGAATGGAACGCGCTTCACTACCCTGTTTCCGGCCTGTCTGATGCTCGGCGCCTGCGCGCTGCTGACGCAAACCGGCAACGCAGCCGTCGCGGATGCGACCGACGGTGCTCGCAGCGTGACGATCCGTTACGCCGATCTCGACATGAGTAGCACTGACGGCGTCCACACTCTGTATGAGCGGATCGACGATGCAGCGCACCTGGTGTGCCCCGAGGGCCGGCGCCTTGAAGAGCAGCGCCAGGCGCTCGCCTGCTATCAGCAGGCACTGCAGGGCGCGGTCGGCCAGGTGAACAACCCGTTGCTGACGGCCGTCTATGCGCAGCAGCACGGCGGCACGCGCACGGCGATGTTGAACGATTGAAGTGCTGGCGTCCGCCGGCTCGCAGCCGGCGGACGCGACGCGAGCGTGGCCGTCGCACGGCACTTCCGCCTGCGGCAGTGGTCAGACGGCAGTACTCTATCCACGGATGGCGCGAGCTGCGGCCCAGCCGCAGCACAGCAAGGAGCTGCTTCATGGCAACCACGCAAACTGCAATCGTTCTGCCCCCTCTGCCCTACGCGCGCGACGCACTCGAGCCGCACATGTCGCGCGAGACTCTCGATTACCACTACGGCAAGCACCACAAGACCTACGTGGAAAAGGTCAATGCGCTGATTGTCGACACGCAATTCGAGGACGCCTCACTGGAAGAACTGGTGCTGGAATCCTCCGGCGATGTCTTCAACAACGCCGCGCAGGTGTGGAATCACGATTTCTTCTGGCAATGCCTGACGCCTAAGGCAAAGAGCCCGGGAAGCGATGTGATCAGGGCACTCGATGCCCTCGGCGGCCTGGAGGGTCTGCACGAGAAGTTCGACAAGGCGGCGAGCGGGGTCTTCGGCTCCGGCTGGGCCTGGCTGGTCAAGGACGTCGGTGGTGCACTCAAAGTGGTGACCACCGCCAACGCCAACACGCCGCTGCGCGATGGTCAGGTAGCGCTGTTCACCTGCGATATGTGGGAACACTCCTACTACATCGATCACCGCAATGATCGCGGCGCTTACCTCAAGGATTTCTGGCCGCTGCTCAACTGGGAGTTCGTGGCCAAAAACCTGGCACAGCGCTGAGGCCATCGCGGCCGCGAGGCAGCGCGGGCCGCAGCGCTGCTAGCGGGTGGCTTGGCGCGGGCGGCGCGAAGTCAGCCGCCCGCGGTTCGGCGAATGGCCGTGCTTGGTGGCAAGCGCGCGGTGCGCGGAGTCGCGCCGCGCCGCGGCCTTTTGTGCCGGCGAAGTCGTACGGCCGCTGCCGCCCGGGCGATCACCGCCCCCGCTCTGCTTGTTTACCGTGGCCCAGGCGCGGGCTTCCGCCTCGCGCTCATCAAGTCCGCGGGCCTCGTAACTCTGCTCGATATCGCGCGCTTTGCGTTTCTGCTTGGCCGTGTATTTCGATTTGTCGCCACGCGGCATGATCGTGCTCCTTGAGCCCAGACCCAGGTACGCCATTATTTCGCTGAGAACCGTGCGCGCAAGGTTCCGCCCAACGGCGGGCGGCGCGTGGGTGCGCTGCACTACCCGCGGAGAGGGCAGCGGCCGCCGCGGGCGCCGCGGCTAGCGCCGAAAACGAAGAGGCCCGTCAGATGACGGGCCTCTTGATTGGCTGGGGGACTAGGATTCGAACCTAGGTAAACGGAGTCAGAGTCCGTTGTCCTACCACTAGACGATCCCCCAAATGGGCGGGATGCCGCGGTGCGCCACTCTAACGCTTGGAGTACTGCGGACCGCGACGCGCTTTGCGACGGCCGACCTTCTTGCGCTCGACCTCGCGCGCATCGCGCGTGACGAACCCGGCATCGCGCAATGGCTTGCGCAGCGCCTCATCGTACTCGAGCAGGGCACGGGTGATGCCGTGGCGGATCGCGCCGGCCTGACCGGTGATGCCACCGCCATCGACCGTGACGTCAATGTCGAACCGGCCCATGAGCTTTACCGCCTCGAGCGGCTGACGCACGATCATGCGCCCGGTCTCGCGGCCGAAGAAGGTGTCGAGCGAGCGCTTGTTGACGGTGATCTTGCCGCTGCCGGGCTTCAGATAGACGCGCGCGGTGGCCGTCTTGCGCCGGCCGGTGCCGTAGTGATTCTGCTGGGTCGCTGCCATGGGTCGTTGCGTCCTATTGGAGTTCGAGCGGCTTTGGCTGCTGCGCCTGATGCGGGTGCTCGCCGCCGGCAAACACGTGCAGCTTCTTGAACATGCGCCGCCCCAGCGGGTTCTTCGGCAGCATGCCTTTCACGGCGAATTCGATGGCGCGCTCGGGGTGCTCGGCGAGCAGCTTATCCAGCGCGATCGACTTGATGCCGCCGATGTGCCCGGTGTGGTGGTAGTAGATCTTGTCGCTGAGCTTGCGCCCGGTGACGCGGATCTTCTGTGCGTTGACCACCACGATGTGGTCGCCCATGTCGACGTGCGGGCTGTAGTCGGCCTTGTGCTTGCCCTTCAGCCGCGAGGCGATCTGCGAGGCCAGACGCCCCAGCGTCTTATCGCTGGCGTCGACAACGAACCAATCGCCACGGACGGTGCCGGGCTTGGCAAATACGGTCTTCATAGCTCACTCGTGGCGTGTGCCGGGCAGCGGACTGGTCAAGCCAGAGGCCGCCGGGGCCAAAAAAAGGCGGGCAAGTGTACTCAAGCGGGTGCGGCAATGCAAAGGCACCTGCCACGGGCCCTGCGGGCAGGCCCACCGGCCACGATCCCGGTTGGCCCGGTGGATTTGCCCCCTATAATAGCGCCCGAATTATGCGGTCCGGTCGCTCCTTCGACTCTGCCATCGCCGCTGTTGATCGCGCCCTGCGGTCAGTGTTTGCGCCGGCGCAGGCCACGCGCCCCGCCCCCGGGCCGCCCGCTGACCCAGCGTCATCCCCGCTGTCGCCCGAGGAGCGCCGCGCGAGCGCGGCACTCATGCGCGTCAACCATTCCGGTGAGCTGGCGGCGCAGGCGCTCTATCACGGCCAGGCGCTCATGGCGCGCTCGCCGGGCACGCGCGCCATGCTGCTAGCCGCCGCCCGCTCCGAATCCGACCATCTGGCCTGGTGCGAACAGCGCCTGCGCGAGCTGGCGGCGCGGCCGAGCCGGCTGAACGCGCTGTGGTACGCGGGCTCATTCACCATCGGTGCCGCCGCTGCGCTCATGGGCGATGCCAAGAGCCTCGGCTTCGTCGCCGAGACCGAGCGCCAGGTCGAGGGCCACCTCGATGATCACCTGGGCAGACTCCCGCCGGGCGACGCCCGCAGCCGTGCGATACTGCAAGCCATGAGAGCCGAGGAAATCGCGCACGGCGCGGCCGCCACCGCGGCCGGCGGCGAGCGCCTGCCCGCGCCGGTGCGCGCGCTGATGCGTCACACCGCCCGCCTCATGACGGGCACGGCCTACTGGGTTTGATGAATCCGTGAGCCTTGTATGTTAGAAGACGTGCTTTAGGGAGCCGGTATGGAAGAGAACATCAAGCCACTGAGCGAGATTCCCGCGATCAATCGGTTCTTGAGTTACTGCCGCATCCGCGCAGTACCCTCCAAAACCGTGGTGATCCACGCCGGCGATCTGCCTGACGTCCTCTACTACATCATCAGTGGCTCGGTGGAGGTCATGATCGAGGACGAGGAAGGCAACGAGATGGTGCTCGCCTACCTCAATCGCGGCCAGTTCTTCGGCGAGATGGGTCTGTTCTACGAGCAGCCGACCCGCAGTGCCTGGGTGCGCACCCGCAATCAGTGCGAGCTGGCGGAGATGACCTACCCGCGCTTCCGGCAGATCGCCGCCGAGAGCCCCGGGCTGGTGTTCGAGCTGGCGACGCAGCTGGCCACGCGTCTCGATCGCACCAACCGCAAACTTGGCGACCTCGCCTTCGTCGACGTCACCGGGCGGGTCGCGCACGCGATCATGGACCTGTGCGGCGAGCCGGACGCCATGACGCACCCGGAAGGCATGCAGATCAAGGTCAGCCGCCAGGAGCTGTCACGCCTGGTGGGCTGCTCACGCGAGATGGCCGGGCGCGTGCTCAAGGTGCTGGAGGAGCAGGGACTGCTGCGCGCCACCGGCAAGACCATCGTCGTGTTCAATGCGCGTCCGAAGATGAAGACCCGCCCGGTCATCGTTCCCGCCAAGCCGGCCGCCGCCGCTAGCGGCCGCGTCGCGAGTCAGGTCGACGATGACGATGAGGATGACGACGACGAGGACGACGACGAGTAACGCTCAGCGCCCGCCCGAGCGTGGCGCGCGCGTCGCGCCGCCGGCAGCCTCGATCTGCTGGCGCATCTCACGGATCACGGCACCATAGTCGCGGCTGCCGAAGATTGCCGAACCTGCCACGAAGGTGTCCGCACCCGCCTGCGCGGCCCTGCGGATGTTCTCCACCTTGATGCCGCCGTCGACCTCCAGGCGCACCTCGCGCCCGCTGGCGGCGATGCGTGCGCGCGCATCGGCAAGCTTGCGCAGGCTGATGGGAATGAACTGCTGGCCGCCGAATCCCGGGTTGACCGACATGATGAGCACCAGGTCGATCAGCTCGAGCGTGTAATCGAGGTAGTCGAGCGGGGTGGCCGGATTGAACACCAGTCCGGGCTGGCAGCCGTGCTCGCGGATCAGCGCGATGGTGCGGTCGATGTGCTCGCTCGCCTCCGGGTGGAAGCTGATGAAAGTGGCGCCGGCCGCGGCGAAGTCCGGGACGATGCGGTCGACCGGCTTCACCATCAGATGCACGTCGATCGGCGCCTTGACGCCGTGACGGCGTAACGCCTCGCACACCAACGGCCCAATGGTGAGATTGGGCACGTAGTGATTGTCCATCACGTCAAAGTGGATCAGGTCAGCGCCGGCCTCGAGCACGGCATCGACCTCATCGCCCAGCCGGGCAAAGTCGGCGGACAGAATCGACGGCGCGATCCAGGCATCGGGCATCGTTCTAGTTTACCCGATCGCCGCGCCCGGCAGGCCCGCGCGGCGTGCTTCTCAGGCGGTCAGACGCGCGAGCGCCTCTCGGTATTTCTCGCTGGTGCGTGCGATCACCTGCGCGGGGAGCCTCGGGCCCGGGGCGCGCTTGTTCCAGTCGAGCGTCTCGAGGTAGTCACGCACATACTGCTTGTCGAACGAGGCCGGGCTGGTCCCTACGCGGTAGGTGTCCGCAGGCCAGAAGCGCGAGGAATCCGGCGTCAGCACCTCGTCGATCAGCGTGAGCGTTCCGGCGGCATCCACGCCGAACTCGAATTTGGTGTCGGCGATGATGATGCCGCGCTTGAGCGCGTGCGCGGCGGCGAACTCGTACAGGGCCAGCGCGGTGTCGCGTACCTGGGCAGCGAGCTGCGCACCGACCAGCGCCGCTACCTCGCCGAACGGGATGTTCTCATCGTGGCTGCCGAGCTGCGCCTTGGTGGCGGGCGTGAACAGTGGCTGCGGCAGGCGCGCTGCCAGCTCCAGCCCCGGCGGCAGCGCAATGCCGCACACCGCGCCGTGCGCCTGGTAGTCCTTCCAGCCCGAGCCGATCAGATAGCCGCGCACCACCGCCTCGATCGGCAGCGCCTGCAGGCGCCTGACGATCATCGCGCGCCCTTCGAGCATGGCACGCTCCTGCGGATCGGCCACCACCTCGCTCAGCTTGCGTCCGGTAAGATGATTGGGCACCAGATGCTCGGTGCGCGCGAACCAGAAGTTGGAGATGCTGTTGAGCACCTGTCCCTTGTCGGGAATGGGGTCGGGCAGCACCACGTCGAAGGCCGAGAGCCGGTCGCTGGTTACAATGAGGAGCGCATCCGCGTCGAGCGCGTAGATGTCGCGTACTTTACCCTCGTGCAGCCGCCTGAGGCCGCGCAACTCAGTGCTGTAAACCGTAGCTGTCATGCCAAGTACTATAACGAGCCTTTGACGCCACCGACATCGTCGCTGACATGACCATAAAATGGATCGGTAAGCTTGCCGGGGGCGTGCTCGGCGGCATCGTCATGGGGCCGATCGGCGTGGCGCTGGGGGTGCTGCTCGGCCACCAGTTCGACGAGCAGGCGCAGTCACCGCCGCCGCCGCAGCAGCTGGAAGCGATCGGTGAGCGCTTCTTCCGTGCGACCTTCCGCGTCATGGGCTACCTGGCCAAGGCCGACGGCCGGGTGTCAGAGCTGGAGATCTCCGCGGCGCGGGCCGTGATGAGTGAGCTGCGCCTGAACGCCGCGCAGGTGCAGGAAGCGATCGCCTGCTTCACCAGCGGCAAACAGCCCGACTTTGACCTGCAGCAGGAGCTCGCCGGGCTCGCCCTCGCCTGCGAGAACTATCCGGACCTGGCGCGCGTGTTCCTCGAGCTGCAGGTGCGCGCCGCGCTCGCCGGCAACAATCTCGAAGGTGCGGTGCGGCCACTCATCCAGCGCATTGCCAAGACGCTCGGTGTCTCCGCACTCGAGTTCGCGCACATCGAGGCCGTGCTGCGCATCCAGCGTGGCAGCTTCGGCGGCGAGGGCGCGCGGGCGCGCGAGCTGCACGCCGCCTCGGCGCGCTCGCTCGAGGAGGCCTACCGCGTCCTGCAGGTGAGCGTCGAGGCGAGCGATGAGGAGGTCGCCAAGGCCTACCGCCGCCAGCTGCAGCGGCACCATCCCGACAAGCTCAAGGCCAACGGACTGCCCGAATCGATGCTGGCGCACGCCAAACAGCGTACCCAACAGATCATCGAGGCCTGGGAGCTGATCCGCGCGCGGCGCGGAATGCGCTAATCCGCCCGCGCCCACTCGCCGATGATGCGGGCGATCGCCTGTACGCCGTCGGTGAGCGCCGCCGGGCCGGGCTGCAGGATGATCGAGGACTTTATCTCGCGCACATAATGCCGGCGGACCGCCGGGACCGCATCCCAGCCGGGGCGGGCAGCCACCACCTCGGGGCGGAACTTCTTGCCGCACCAGGAGCCGAGCACGATGTCGGGCGCACGGCGCGGCACCTCGAGCGGATCGGCAATGATGCGGTTGCGCCCCAGTGCTTCGCGCGCCAGCTCCGGAAAGCAGTCCTCGCCGCCCGCCAGCTGAATCAGCTCCGACACCCAGCGGATGGCGCTGATCTGCGGCTCGTCCCACTCCTCGAAGTACACCCGCGGCCGTCGCGGCAGCTGCCGCGCCTGCGCGGCGATGCGCTCCAGGCCTTCCTCCAGCTGCGTGCTGAGCGCGCGCGCCTTGCTCTCGCAGCCGATCATGCCGCCGAGTGTCACGATCATGCGCAGGATCTCGGCGACGCTGCGATGGTTGAAGACGTGTACCTCGAGACCGGCGCGCACCAGCTCGGCCGCGATGTCGGCCTGCAGGTCGGAGAACCCGAGCACCAGATCGGGCTGCAGCTCGACGATGCGTGCGGTGCGCGCGCTGGTGAATGCCGAGACGCGCGGTTTTTCGCGCCGCGCGCGTGGCGGGCGCACGGTGAACCCGGAGATCCCGACGATGCGCCAGTCCTCGTTCAGCAGGTAGAGCGTCTCGGTGGTCTCCTCGGTGAGGCAGACGATCCGCTGGGGAAACTGCGCCTTGGTCGACATTGCCCACCGCACGAGAAGCGTGGGTCACTGTATCCTTAAGCCATGTGGGTGCGCATCTGGGCCTTCCTCGACTGGTGCTTCTTTGGCCCGGCCTCAGGCCGGCCCGGGGCGCTCGGGACGGTGCTGCGCGTGCTGCGCTACCCCTACGCCGTGGTGCGCGACCTGATGCGCGGCGAGATCAACCTGCGCGCCATGGGGCTGGTGTACACCACGCTGCTGTCGCTCATTCCGCTGCTCGCCTTCAGCTTCGCGATCCTCAAACTGTTCGGCGGCCACCGCGATCTCGAGCCCATCATCTACGAGTTCTTCCGTCCGGTCGGTGGCGCGGCGGCGCAGGAGCTGACCACGCGGGTGACGCAGTTCGCCAACCGGGTGAGCAGTGGGGTGGTCGGTTCGCTCGGCCTCGCGCTGCTCGCCTGGACGCTGGTCGGCACCATCAAGAAAGTCGAGGACAGCTTCAACTTCCTCTGGCACGTCGACCAGCCGCGCAGCTTTGCGCGCCGGCTCGCCGAGTACACGACGCTGCTGATCGCCGGTCCCGTGCTGATCGTCGGTTTCGTCGGGCTGACGCACGCCGCACTCGCCTCCGCGCCGGTCCAGGAGATGGTGCGCCTGCCGCTGCTGCAGCGGCTGCGCGGCAGCGGCATCGCGCTCGCTCCCTATGCGATCGTGATCACTTTCTTCACCGCGCTCTACATGATGATCCCGAACACCCGCGTGCACTGGCGCGCAGCGTTCACCGGCGCGGTGGTCGCGGGCGTGCTGTGGGCGGCGATCGGCAAGATGTTTACCGCCTTCGTCGTGCATTCGACCCGCCTCACGATCGTGTATGCCGGCTTCGCCTTCGTGGTGGCGGGGCTCTTGTGGACCTACTTCGGCTGGCTGATCCTGCTCGCCGGCGCGCAGCTGTCGTTCTACGTGCAGAACCCGACCTACCTGCGGCTGGGACTGCAGCAACTGCGCCTGTCGAGCGAGGAGCTGGAGCAACTGGCGCTCAAACTCATGTACTTCGTCGCTCGCACTCACGTCGGCGGCGGGCGCCGCTGGACGGTCAACCGGCTCGCCAACGAGCTCGGCCTGCCGGGCATCGCCGTGGCACAAATGGCCAGTACGCTCGAGCACGCCGGACTTCTGCTGATCAGCGACTACGACGAGCTGGTACCGGCACGCGATGTCGGCCGCATCGGCGTCTACGAGATTATCGAGATCGCGCGCCAGCAGCGCAGCGGGCACCTGGCGCCGCGTAACCTGCCGATCCCGCCGGTCGACCGCATCCTGCACAGCATGAGCGAGGCGTGCCGCCAGCGCTGCGGCGATCTGACGCTGCGCGACCTGATCGACGAGCCGTGGCGCCCGGCGCTGCACCTCACCACGCGCCAATCCTCACAGCGTTAGGAAGCGCACCATCAGCAGCTCATCGCTGTAGCGGCCGGCGTCCTTGAGCGCGCGCGGCTCACTGCCGTACACCTCGAAACCGAGCGCGCGGTAGAGACTGAGCGCGGCCGTGTTGTCCTGCACCACTGCGAGCGTCAGCTGCTCAAGCTCGCTGCCTGCCGCAGCGATGACCGCCGCCATCAGTGCGCGCGCCGCACCGCGCTTGCGCCAGGCGGGCTCGACGTAGGTGCCCCAGACGAAACCCTTGTGTGCAGCGCGTGGGCCGGAATGGCGCTGGTAGCCGGCCATGCCGACGATCTGCCCGGCGGCGTACGCGCCGAACACGGTGGCGCGGGCGAGGCGTTCGGCGAAATGCTCGAGCGGGCGCGGCGCCTCGGCCGCGTAACTCGAGCCGAACGCCGCCGGATCGGAGCGCAGCGCGGCGAGCCGGATGGTGCGGTAGTCGGCTGCAGCCGTAGGCGCGAGCCGCCGCACTTGCAGCGCAGACATCGCCGCCTCACTCCCCCGCGATGGTCATCTCACCGATCAGCAGCGAACCGACACGGATGCCACCGCGCGCATCCACATCGCTCCCCACCGCCACGATGTCGCGGTACATGGGCTTCAGATTCCCGGCGATGGTGATCTCGTGCACCGGATAGGCCAGCCGGCCGTTCTCGACCCAGAAGCCCGAGGCGCCGCGCGAGTAATCGCCGGTGACGCTGTTGACGCCCTGCCCCATGAGCTCGGTCACCAACAGTCCCGTGCCGAGGCGCGCGAGCAACGCCTCCGGGGCGAGCCCGCCATCGGCGCTCGACACCAGCAGATTGTGGATACCGCCGGCGTTCCCCGTGGTTTTCAGACCCAGCCGGCGCGCCGAGTAGCTGCCGAGCACGTAGCCGCCGAGCACGCCGGAACTCACCAGCTCGCGATCGAAGGTGGCAGCGCCCTCGCTGTCGAACGGACTGCTGGCGAGTGCCCGCGGCAGGTGCGGACGCTCGTGCATGCTCAGGAACGACGGGAATATCTGCTCGCCGGCGGCATTCAGCAGGAATGAGGCCTTGCGGTACTGGCTGGTACCGCTGATGGCGCCGACGAAATGGCGCAGCAGACCGCGCGCCATGTCCGGGCTGAAGGCGACCGGCGCTTTGCGCGTGGTCAGGCGGCGGGCACCCAGGCGTGCGAGCGCGCGCGTGCCGGCGCTGCGGCCGATGTCCGTGACCCGCTCGAGCTCAGCGGCATCGCGCGCGACGCTATACCAGTAGTCGCGCTGCATGTCGTCACCGTCCTGGGCGATGAGCGCTGCACTGACCGAGTGGCTGGTGGCGGAATAACCGGCGAGGAACCCGAGCGAGTTGCCATACACACCGGTGTTGCGCTGGCTGTTGACGGAAGCGCCTTCCGAATTGCTGATGCGCGCATCGACCCCGAGTCCGGCGGCCTCGCACTCGCGCGCCAGCTCGATGGCGCGCTCGGGCGTGAGCTCCCAGGGATGGTCGAGGTCGAGATCCGGAATATCACGCGCCAGTGCCGCCGGATCCACCAGGCCGGCGTACGGATCCTCGGCGGTGTAGCGCGCGATCGCGCAGGCCTTGGCCACCGTCTCGCGCACTGCAGCTGCTGACAGGTCGGCGGTGCTGGCCGCGCCCTTGCGCTGCCCGAAGTACACCGTCACTCCCAGGCCGCGGTCGCGCTGGTACTCGACGGTATCGACTTCGCGCAGGCGAACGCTCACCGACAGCCCCTGGCTGACCGAGGCATCGGCCTCGCACTGGCTGGCGCCCAGGCGCTGCGCTTCCTCCAGTGCCTGGCGGGTGATGTCAGTCAGCAGTCGATCGGCGTCCATGGGCTCGGCATAATGTAACGTTCGGCGCTTTGGGCTTAAATTGTAACAGTCGCCGCCCCGCGGCAGCGGCGGCGCCTTCCGCAATCATAAGGGCCAGCAGCTGCATGAGCGCGCCGGACAACGATGAGATCGACGATGGGGGCAACGCGCGCCCCAGCAAGAGCGCACGCAAACGCGAGGCGCATGCCGCCCAGGACCTGGGCGAACAGCTGGTGGCGCTGCGCGAGGCGGAGCTGGCTGCGCTCGCGCTGCCGGAGGCGCTTGCCGATGCCATTCGCGCCGCACGCCACATCAAGAGCCGCGCCGGCTCTGCGCGTCAGCGCCAATACATCGGCAAGCTGATGCGCGAGGTGGATCCGGGGCCGATTCGCGCTGCGCTGGCGGCCCGCGGTGCGCTCGACGCGCAGGAGACCGAGCGCTTCAAACGCGTCGAGAACTGGCGCGAGCGGCTCATTGTCGAGGGTGCCGCGGCACTCAACGAGCTTAAGCGCTGGCGCCCGGAGCTCGAGCTCGCCGAGTGGCAGGCGCGGGTGGCTGCAGCGCGTCAGGAGCGCGCGCACAGCGGTGCGACCGGCCCCGCTGCGCGCGAGCTGTTTCGCGCTTTGCGGGCGTTGTTCGCTACAATGCCGTGATGAAACCGCTGGTCGGCATCATCATGGGCTCCGCCTCTGACTGGGAGACCATGCAGTGCGCCGCCGACCTGTTGGATAAGCTCGCCATCGCCTACGAGGTGCGCGTGGTGTCGGCGCACCGCACCCCGGATCTGTTGTTCGAGTACGCCTCCGGCGCACGCGCACGCGGCCTGCAGGTGCTGTTGTGCGGTGCGGGCGGCGCAGCCCACCTGCCCGGCATGACCGCCGCCAAGACCAGTCTGCCGGTGCTCGGTGTGCCGGTGCAGTCCAAGGCGCTGGGGGGCCTGGATTCGCTCCTCTCCATGGTGCAGATGCCGGCGGGGGTGCCGGTGGCGACCTTCGCCATCGGTGGCGCGGGCGCGACCAACGCCGCGCTGTTTGCCGCGGCCATCCTCGCCAACCAACATCCGGCCATCGCCCAGGCGCTCGATTCCTATCGCGAGCGCCAGACGCAGGGCGTGCTCGGGCATCCGGATCCGCGCACCCCGCGGCCATGACCGTCGGCATCGTGGGCGCTGGCCAGCTCGGCCGCATGCTGGCGCTGGCGGGTTACCCGTTGGGGCTCGATTTCCTCTGCCTCGACCCGGCGCGCGATGCGCCCGCGGGCCGCGTGGCGCCGCTGCTGCAGGGAGCGTTCACCGACCAGGCGCTGCTCAAACGCCTGGCGCGACGCTGTTCGGTCATCACCTTCGACTGGGAGAACATCTCGGTGGATAGCCTGCGGCGCGCGACGCGCGGTGTAGGCACCCGCATCTGCCCGCCGCTCGCCGCGCTCGCCACCGGCCAGGACCGGGTCGCGGAGAAGCGCCTGTTCGAACGGCTCGGCATCCCGACCACGCGCTGGCAGGCGGTCAGCTCGCGGCGCGAACTCGCACGGGCGCTGCAGAGCGTCGGCCTGCCGGGCGTGCTGAAGACGCGCCGCATGGGTTACGACGGCAAGGGGCAGGCGCTGCTGCGCCGCGCGCAGGATGCGGACGCCGCCTGGGCGAGCCTCGGTCACGTACCGCTCTTGTACGAACAGTGGGTGCCGTTCGATTCCGAGGTGTCGATCATCGGCGCGCGCAGCGTGCACGGCGAGGTGGCCGTGTATCCACTGTGCGGCAACGTGCACGGCCAGGGAATCCTGCGGCTGACGCGCGCGCCCTTCGGGCCGCCGCGCTGGCAGCGGCGCGCCGCGCAGTACCTGCGCCGCGTGCTGGAGCACTTCCGCTACAGCGGCGTACTGACCATCGAGTTCTTCGTCAAAGACGGCCGGCTGATCGCAAACGAGCTGGCACCGCGCGTGCACAACTCCGGACACTGGACCATCGAGGGCGCCTGCACCAGTCAGTTCGAGAATCACCTGCGCGCGATCCTCGGCCTGCCACTCGGCGAAACGCGCGCGCTGGGTTATGCGGCGATGGTCAACCTGATCGGACGGATGCCGCCCGCCGCGCGCCTGCTGCGGGTGCCGGGGCTGCACCTGCACGACTACGGCAAAGCGGCGCGTCCGGGTCGCAAGGTGGGACACTGTACGCTGGTCGAGTCGTCGGCCGCGCGCCGCGACGCCCGGGCACGCGCATTATTGAAGGAATTGGCCGTCCCCGTTCGCATCCCGTAACATCGGTTGCGAGTCAACGACCATGTACCTGGAACCTTTCAAACTCAAGGAGTTGCCCTTCCGGCTGAGCCCGGATCCGCAGTTCCTTTACCTCTCCAAGCAACACGCCCGCGCCAAGGCGTACATGGAGTCGACCATCTGGTTCACCGACGGCTTCGTGGTGATCACCGGTGAGATCGGCTCGGGCAAGACCACGCTGATCGAATCCTTCCTGAAGGAGGTGCCGGCCGACGTGGTGGTGGCGCAGATCAACCAGACACAGGTCTCGGCGATCGATTTCCTGCAGGCGGTGCTGGTGCAGTTCGGCTTCTCGCCCTTCAAGATGCGTAAGGCTGAGCTGATCAGCACCATCAACAACTTTCTCATTGAGCAGTACGCCGCCGGCCGCAAGGTGCTGCTGATCGTCGATGAGGCACAGAATCTGCGCATGCGCGTGCTGGAGGAGATCCGCATGCTCTCCGGGGTCGAGACGACCAAGGAGAAGGTGCTGCGCATCATCCTCGCCGGGCAGCCCGAGCTCAACGCCAAGCTGGATGCGCCGACACTCGAGCAGCTGACACAGCGCGTGCGCCTGCGCTTTCATCTGCAGACACTGAGCGAACCCGAAACGCAGAGCTATATCCAGCACCGCCTCGACGTGGCCGGCGCGGGCGACCGCGAACTGTTCACGCCCGATACCTTCGCGGAGATCTTCCGCTATACCGGCGGTGTGCCGCGCCTGATCAATACGCTGTGCGACACCGCCATGATGGCCGCCTTCACCGCGGACCGCGGCCTCGTCACCAAGGCCGACGTCGACGCGGCAGTGGCGGAGCTGCAGTGGAAGGAATACGCCGCACGTCCGCACCAGCAGCCGCAGGAGCCGGCGCTCGAGCTGCCGCGTAACGCCGCCGCCGGTGCGCCCTCCTACGGGCACCTGCTGGTCGCAGCCGACGGGCGCACGGTGCAGGACGTGTCGCTGCGTCCGGGGCGCCTGATCGTGGGCCGCACCCCCGACAACGACGTGCAGATCGACAGCCGCTTCGTCAGTCGCCACCACTGCCAGATCACCACCACCGAACACTCGTGCGTGATCGAGGACCTCAACAGCACCAACGGCATCTACGTGAAATCCAACCGCGTGCGAAGGCATTACCTGAACGACGGCGATGTAGTGCTGGTGGGCAAGCACGAGCTGATCTACGTGGATGAACGCGCCACCCGCGGGCGCGCCACGCAGACTGATACGGTGCCGGGACTGCGGGTGTTGCCGGAGCCGGCGGCTGCGGCGGATGCCAGCGCGGAGCCGCAGGGCGAGACCGCCGTGCGGCGTCTGTAAACTCAGAATTTATCGTCGCTCAGGGAATCCGGGTCGCCGTAGCGCGAGCGCAGCGCGCGGTAGTCACGGCGCCGCAGCAGCACCACGTAGCCGGCCAGCACCGCGAGCAAGCCGACGCTGCCGACGGCAAAGCTCGCCGCGCCATAGCGCGCCAGCAGATAACTGGCGATCAGCAGCAACAGCCCCGAGATTATGTAAATCCACGGCAGGCCTTCGTAGACCGGCCTGGAGAAATGCGGCACGCGCAGCGGCATGCCTGCATCCTAACTCGCAGAGCGCCCGAGTTGGAATCACGCCGGGCGGTCGGGAAGCGGAAATAAGCGGAAATCGGTCAGCCGAGACCTAACAAACGCGCCAGACGCTCCCACAACGTCGGTTTGAATGCCGCGACGCGCAAATCGGTCTGCTTGCCGGCGTAACTGCGGCGGACTTCCGCGACGAGATCCGGCGGCAGCTTCAGCTGGGGGACCTCGGCAGTGGCGTCGTTGGAGAGCATGCGTTCCTTCCTTCCGTAGCGTGTGCCCGATGGACGTTAAAAGCTCGCGGGCTTCCCGAGCGTGTGGAGGATCACAGCTTGAAGATCATACGTCATTATGTCGTGGTGCCACGACAGCAGTGACGGCGCGCTTGACACCGACACGGCCGCGGCGCGGGTCAGGCTTGACAGAATTTCAGGCGGTGCCGCCCACGGTGAGCGCATCGATGCGCAGCGTCGGCTGGCCCACGCCCACCGGCACGCTCTGGCCGTCCTTGCCGCAGGTGCCGACGCCATCGTCGAGCTTCAGGTCGTTGCCGACCATGGACACGCGCGTCAGCACGTCCGGACCGTTGCCGATCAGGGTCGCGCCCTTCAGCGGCGCGCCGATGCGGCCGTGCTCGATGGCGTAAGCCTCGCTCGCCGAAAATACGAACTTGCCGGAGGTGATGTCCACCTGGCCGCCGCCGAAGTTGACCGCATAGATGCCGCGCTCGACCGAGCGGATGATCTCTTCCGGTGCGTGCGGACCCGGACGCATGTAGGTGTTGGTCATGCGCGGCAGCGTGACGTGCGCGAACGACTCGCGCCGCCCGTTGCCGGTGGGCGCGACGCCCATGAGGCGCGCATTCAGCCGGTCCTGCATATAGCCGCGCAGCACGCCGTTCTCAATCAGCGTCGTGCACTGGGTCGGCGTGCCTTCATCGTCGATATTCAGTGAGCCGCGCCGGCGTGCCAGTGTGCCGTCGTCGACCACCGTGCACTCAGCTGCCGCCACCTGCTCGCCAATGCGGTTGGCGAAGGCGGAGGTGCCTTTGCGGTTGAAATCGCCCTCCAGACCGTGACCGATGGCCTCGTGCAGCAGGATCCCGGGCCAGCCCGGACCCAGCACGACGGTCATGGTGCCCGCCGGTGCCGGCACCGCCTCGAGGTTCACCAGCGCCTGGCGTGCCGCTTCGCGGGCGAGCGCCAGCGGGCGCTCCGCGGCGACCAGCTCGGCGAGCGAGAAGCGTCCGCCGGCGCCACAGTAGCCCTGCTCGCGCCGGCCGTTCTGCTCTACCAGCACCGAGACATTGAAGCGCACCAGCGGCCGCACATCGGCGGCCAGCTGGCCCTCGCTGGTGGCAATCAGCACCACCTCGTGCACGGCCACGAGACTGGCGGTCACGTGGACCACGCGCGGATCGAAACGCCGCGCCTCGCGGTCGACCCGCTCGAGCCATGACACCTTGTCAGGCGTGGAGAGCGCTGCCGCCGGGTCGGCCGGCAGGTACAGCTGGTGGCCGAGCTGGGCCTGCCAGGCGCTGACGCGCCGCGCGCCGCCCTGCACCGCGATGGCGCGCGCGGCGCGCGAGGCTTCGGTGAGCGCCGGCAGGACGATTTCGTCGGAGTAGGCGAAGCCGGTCTTTTCTCCGGCGAGCGCACGCACCCCAACGCCCTGCTCGATGCTGGCGCTGCCGTCCTTGACGATGCCATCCTCGAGCGACCACGACTCCTGGTGCGAGAGCTGAAAATACAGGTCGGCGAAATCGACCGAGTGCGACAACACTTCGCCGAACACGCGGTCGAGACGCGCATCATCCAGCCCGCTGGGCCTGAGGATCAGCTCGCGCGCCAGCGTCAGAGGGTCGGAAGTCGCAACATCGCTCATGTAAAAGATCCTGCGCCAGACTGCGGCGCGAAAGTGCGGTGAATCAGCGCGGGGAAGCTCTCGCGCACGCCCGCCTGGCGCTCGAGGTCGACCTCCGCGACAGCGCAGCCGCGCCCGCGCGGCACACGCTCGAGCACGCGTCCCCAGAAGTCGACGATCATGCTGTCGCCGTAGGTCTCACGGCCACTCGGATGGAAGCCGGACTGCGCTGGCGCCACAACATAACAGAGATTCTCGATGGCGCGCGCGCGCAGCAATGTTTCCCAGTGCGCCCGGCCGGTCGGACTGGTAAAGGCCGACGGCACCGCGAGCAACTGCGCGCCGGCGGCACTCAGGTGGCGGTAGAGCTCCGGAAAGCGTACGTCATAACACACCGACAGGCCGAGGCGGCCGAGCGGTGTATCGAGTACGGTGGCAGCGGCGCCCGGGGCCACATGCGCCGACTCGCGGTAGCTCTCGCCGCGTCCGGGAATATCGACGTCGAACAGATGAATCTTGTCGTAGCGCGCCACGCGGCGCCCGTCGCTGTCATACACCAGCGAGGCCGCCGCCACGCGCCCATCGCTGCCGGCCTTCAGCGGAATGGTTCCCCCCACGATCCACAGCCCCAGGCGCCGCGCGCTCGTGCCGAGAAAATCCTGCGCCGCGCCGGAGCCGTCATCTTCGGCCACGGCGCGCTTGTCGGCGTCCTTGAGTCCCATGAAGGAGAAGTTCTCCGGCAGCGCTGCCAGCCGCGCGCCGCGTGCCGCCGCCTCCTCGAGCAACAGGCGCGCCTGCTCGAGGTTCGCAGTCACCTCAGGGCCCGAAGTCATCTGCAGCGCCGCTAGCTTCATGCCTTACCTCATTCCACCGGGCCCACTATGGGGTCGTTCCACGAGCCCCGCAAACTGAGCGCACTGCGCCGCGGATCGGAGCGCGGCGCGCCGAAAAGCTCGCGTAGCGCCAGCCACGCGGCGGCGATGCGCGGTGTCGCCGCCAGCCGCCGCACAGTATCCGGCAGGCGCTCCTCACCGCGCAGGATCCAGGCCTGCGCGTCGTAGTCCTGATTGGCGATGCCGACGCGCCCGCGCACCAGAATCTCCGCATCGCCGTCGAAATGCAGCCCGGAGGTGGTGGCCTCACCGTCCGCCAGCTGGTAATCGGCCACCAGGCTAGCGAAGTGCAACGGCCGCTCGGCATCCTCACCGACGTCCGCTCCGAGCGCTGCCAGTAACGCCGGCACGGCGAGCAGCCCGAAAGAGACGCCGGGCGCCGCCTCGCGGCGCGTCACGCCGTCTTCGACTTGCATATGGAGGTGTCCGCCCAGCGTTGCAAGAGGTACCGCGGCGGCGTAATCCCAGTGCAGCTGGCCGGCGAGGAGGGCACTGCGCGCGCTGATATCGCCGCGCAGTCCGAAGGCGGCGAGTGTCGCCGCCACATCACTGCTGTCGAGACTGACGCTCGCCGCACACTCACCGTTCTGGCAGCGCGCGCTGGCGTGCGCCGTGGTGCTCGCGCCGCTCAACGTGAATTCGCGCACGCTGAGCGCATCGCTCTCGATGCCGAACACGGCGCTGAGAGCACCGAGCGGGTGACCCTGCCAGCTGAACTCATCGATACGCAAGTCGCTCGCGGGCGCGAGCGCTGCGGCCAGGGCGGCGCCGAGCGCGCCGTCAGCGGGCTGCGCCAGATCGAAGCTCGCAAGGTGCACGTGCGCAGGCGCAGCGGCGCTCAGCCGCGCTGGCCAGCGGGCCGAGCCGCGCAGACGCGGCGACTGCAGTTCGAGCGCGCCACCGCCGGCACCGGTGGCAGCACTCACCATGACCTCCGCATAGCTGCTGCTGCCGACGGCGAGCGTGTTGGCGGTGAGGTTGGCACGCAGCGCCGGCAGCGCGGCGTCCGCGCCCGCCTGGCGGGCGAGCAGCAGACAGGCGGCGAGATCCAGGGTGCGCACGCGGCCGTCGACCGTCAGCAGCGCCTCCGCGGGGAGCGGTGGCATGTTGGCGGCAAAGCGCAGCGCGCCCCGGCCGATGCGCCAGGTATCGCCGCTGCGACTGAGCTGTGCGGCCGCACGCAGGCGTTCGCCCAGCGCCAGCCGCAGCAGTGCGGCGCCATCCTCGCCGGCCAGCTCCAGGTGCAGCGGCAGCACGAGGGACCCCGTCTTGGCGAATGGCTCGGGCAGCGTGCTGGCGAGGCCCGCGAGGCTCGAGTCGGCGCGCAGCTGCCAGCGCGACCCCGCGTCCGCGAGCGGCGCACTCAGCTGCGCACTCCATTCGGCGCTGCCACTGAGTGGCGCCGGTGCGGTGAGCGCGCCGGTCGCGTGCAGCACTTCGCTCGCGCTCATGAGTCCGCGCCCGCTGAGGGTGAGCACTGGCTCGCCAGCGTCGTCATGTTGGGCCACGGTGAGCGCCACCGGACCGCCCAGCCATTTGCCGCTCACGGTCGAGCGCTGCAGCGCGCCGTCGCTGAAGGCGAGCGTGCCATGCAGGGCGCCGATGGGCGGCAGCCCCGCGACCGGCCGCAGGGTCGCCTGGTCCAGCAGCGCTGCGAGCCTGACGTGGGCACGCAGCCCGCGCTGCGCATCCACAGGCACGCTGGCGGCGAGTTCCACGACGCTGTCGCCGCGCAGATCGATCGACCCCGCGGCGCGCGCCCACGGCGCCAACTGCGGATGCGCGCCTAGCCAGGCAAGCCCTTCCTCAACCCGCCCGCTGAGACGCGCCACCAGGCGCAGCGGACGCGTGCCGCGCGCATCCCACTCGGCACTGCCGCGTGTGAGTCTGAAGCTGCCGCTCGCGGCCTGCTCGAGCACAGCGCGCCAGTGCGACCCGCGCCAGTCGAGACGCGCCGCGATGCCCTCCACTGCCGGCCACTCATCCTGCGCACTCAGGGCCGCGGCGCGCACGCCGAGTGTGCCGCTGAACTGCGTACCGGTAGCACCCACAGCTGTCGCCGCGGACAGCGGGCCGCGCCAGTCGAGCTCAGCCTGTTGCATCCGACCCGCGCTGATGTGCGCCGCCGCGGCGCCAAGATCACCCAGCGCGCGCGTCCCCAGGAGCTGCACGATCTGCGCCAGGTCCACCTCGTGCGCCGCGAGGTGCGCGCTCAGCTGCGGTGTGCCGTCACCGCCGCCCGCCAGCGTACCGCTGGCGGTGTACTGCATTGTGTCCCGGCGTACGGACAGCTCATCGGTCGTAAGCAGCCAGCCGGCGGCACTACCGCTCAGTCGCAGTCGCGTCGCCAGTGCCAGCCCGCTGAGATGCCCACCGCCGAGGCCCGTGAGATCGAGCTCGGCGTCGTCGCCGCTCAACTGCGCGTCCAGCGTGCTCTCGCTGCCCGCCAGCTCGGCCCGCAGACCGCTCAGGCGTCCCTGCGGAAAGTGGATGTCGAGATGCTGCAGGCGCGCGGCCAGTGCGAGGCGCTCGCCGGGCGCGCGCTGGCCGTTCCAGTCGAAGCGGAGCGCGGAGGCCTCACCCGCGAGGCCGAGATGCGGCAGCGGCAGCTGCGGTTCACGCCAGCGCGCGAGCGCTGCCAGCACCGCGAGCGGCGCGTGCTGCAGCGTTCCGCGCAGGTAACTGCCGTCGGCAGCGGCAGCGGCCCGCAGCGTGGCGGGAACCGGCGTCGGCTCCGCGGCGAGCACCAGCTGTTGCGCGCTCAGCTGCCACTCTGCCCCGTGTCGCGCCAGCTGCCAGCGACCCGCGGCTTTCGCCAGAGTGAAGCCCTCCCCCTGACCGGCACGTGCAGGCCACTTGAGGGCTTCTGCGTCCACGCTGCCGTCGATACTCGCCAGACGCCCGTGCGCGAGCGCTGCGCGCAGCGTGAGACTGCCGCGGCCGGCATCGGGCAGGTACTTGGCCGGCGCGCTCGACCCGGCCAGCTCGTGCCAGCCGGCGAACTCCAGCCGCTCGCTCTCGAGGACGAGCTCGCCGGCGAGCGCCTCGGGCAGCGCGGGATCGCCGCTGAGCTGCAGTGTCAGGTGGGCAGTGGCGCCGAGGCTCGCCGGCAGCAGCAGCTGTGCGTCCGCGTTCCAGCGCGTGCCGTTGCGATACAGCTGCGCCGCGCGCAGGCCGAGCGTGACCGGCGTGTCAGCGCCGCCGGACAGGTTCAGCGTGCCGCCCACGATGTCGATGCGGCCCCCGTGCCAGCTCGACAACAGGCGCAGCGCCTGCGGCAGCACCCGCGCGCGTGCCCCGGCGGGGGCAGCCGTTGCGGCAGGGCCGGCACCCTCGAGTGCGAGCTCGATGTCGGGATTCTCGAGCGTAACGTGGCTCGCCGCGAGCTCGCCGCTGCGCGCCAGCCGCCACAGGTCGAGACTCACGACCAGCCGGGGGGCCTGCAGCAGGGCACGTGGTGCGTCCGGCTGGCCGAGCGTCACTGACTGCAGCACCGCCTCGGGGCCATACCAGCCCCAGCGCAGGCTGAGCTGGCTGAAGCTGATCTCGAGCCCGGTCTCGTGACGGATCAGCGCCTCGAGCTGCGCGCGCTGCGCGGGAACGCGCGCCGCAGCCAACGCGTACGCGCCGAGCGCGACGATCAGCAGAGCGCAGGTACAGCTGAGCAGTGTGAGGCCGAGGCGCAGGCGTGCCGCGGCGCCGGGCGACGCGGCCGCGGCAGCTGATCCGGCAGCCGGCTCTGCTGGAGTCACACCCACACCCTAAAGATTAGACGAGTACGACGTCGTACTGATCAACGCCGTAGAGAGCCTCGACCTGAAGGCGGATGGGCCGCCCGACCTGGGCCTCGAGTTCGCCCAGGGTGGCCGATTCCTCGTCCAGCAGGCGATCGACGACGTCCTGATGGGCCAGTATCAGCAGCTCGCGCGAGGCAAACTGTCGGCTCTGTCGCACTATCTCGCGAAAGATCTCGTGGCACACCGTCTCCGGGGTGCGGATGAAGCCGCGGCCCTCGCAGCTCGGACAGGGTTCACACAACAGGTGTTCCAGGCTCTCGCGCGTACGCTTGCGCGTCATCTCCACCAGCCCGAGGGGCGACAGGCTGACGATGTGAGTCTGTGCGCGATCACCGGCGAGCGCACGCTCGAGCGCCCCGAGGACCGCGCGGCGGTGCGGTTCGTCGCGCATGTCGATGAAGTCGATGATGATGATGCCGCCGAGATTGCGCAGCCGCAGCTGCCGCGCGATGCTCACCGCCGCCTCGAGGTTGGTGCGGAAAATGGTTTCCTCGAGATTGCGATGGCCGACGTAGGCGCCGGTGTTGACGTCGATGGTCGTCATCGCCTCGGTCTGATCGATCACCAGATGGCCGCCGGATTTGAGCGGCACCTTGCGGTCGAGCGCCTTGGCGATCTCCTCCTCGACACCGTTCAGATCGAACAACGGCCGCGGCCCGGGGTACAGCTCGACCGCGGAGGCCGCCTCCGGCATGAACGCCGCCGCGAACTCGCGCATGCGGGCGAACTCGCGCGGCGAGTCGACCAGCACGCGTGTGACGCCGCGCGCCAGTTCATCACGCAGCACCCGCAGCGACAGCGGCAGGTCCTCGTGCACCACACTGCCGGGTGCGGCCGCCTGAGCGCGGGTGCGCACGTGGTCCCACAGCCGCGCCAGATAACCCATGTCCTCGCGCAGACTGTCGGCGGAGGCGCCCTGGGCGGCGGTGCGCACGATGTAGCCGCCGCCCGCGCCGCCGGCGAGTTCACTGAGCACGCCCTTCAGGCGGGTGCGCTCGGCCTCGTCCTCGATGCGCGCCGACACACCGATCGCGGCACCGCGCGGCATGTACACGAGATAACGCGAGGGCAGCGCAATGAAAGTGGTGAGGCGCGCACCCTTGCTGCCGATCGGGTCCTTGATGACCTGCACCAGGATGTCATCGCCCGAGTTCACCAGCCGGCGAATGTCCTCGACCGGCGGCAGGCTCGGCGGCGCGGCGCTCATCAGCGTGTCATCGGAGGCGTTGTGGGCGATATCGGCGGCGTGCAGAAAGGCGGTACGCTCGAGGCCGATCTCGACGAACGCTGCCTGCATACCGGGCAGCACGCGCGATACGCGGCCCTTGTAGAGATTGCTCACCAGGCCACGCCGGCTGGTGCGCTCGATGTGCACTTCCTGCACCACGCCGTTCTCGAGGATGGCGGCGCGCGTCTCGCGTGGTGCGACGTTGACCAGGATCTCGATGCTCACGCGGACCGCGGCTCCTCGGGCGTGCCCTGCCAGTAGCCGATGCCGGCCGCACGCAGCAGCTGCGCGGTCTCGAACAGCGGCAGCCCCATGACGCCGGAGTAGCTGCCGCTCAGGTGTTCGATGAACACCGCAGCGAGTCCCTGCACGGCGTAACCGCCGGCCTTGTCGCGCGGCTCGCCGCTGCGCCAGTAGCGGGCGCACTCCGCCGCGAGCAGCGGCCGGAACCGCACCTCGCTCGCGCTCAGGCTGCAGGCGCAATCGTGCGCGGTGGCGAGCGCCACCGCCGTCAGCACCTGGTGAGTGCGCCCCGACAGGCGTTGCAGCATGGCGATGGCGGCGGCCTCATCGTGCGGTTTGCCGCAGAGCGCCCCGTCCACCACCACGGTCGTGTCGGCGGCCAACACCGGCAGGGTCACGCCGCGGGCGCGCACCGCGCACGCCTTAGCGCGTGCCACGCGCACCACATAACTCTGCGGCGACTCGGCCGCCGCGAGGCCCTCGTCGATATCGGCCGCCTGCACCACGTGCGGCACGCCGATCTGCTCGAGCAGCGCGCGCCGGCGCGGCGACATCGAGGCGAGGCATAG
>DATHMN010000055.1:0-25677 GCA_035487135.1 Steroidobacteraceae bacterium
CTCTCGAGCACGAAGTAGCGGAAGGCCTCGGCGGCCGGTGACAGCGTCTTGGCGAGGTTGTTGACCACGTGCCAGCGCCGCATCACCGGCAGGCCCTCGGTCTCGGGCGCGGCGATCAGCCCATGGGTGAGCTCCAGCCCCACCGTATGGAGTGATAAGAGCGCGATGCCCATGCCGGCCATCACCGCCTGTTTGATGGCTTCGTTGGAGGACATCTGCATCACGACGTGCGGCGTCATGTGGAATGCCTCCATGTACTCATCGAGCGCGGCGCGCGTGCCCGAGCCGGGCTCGCGCACGATGAAACCTTCCGTCATCAGTGAGCGCGCCGCGACCTTCTCGGCGCGCGCGAACGGATGCTCGATCGCAGTGACCAGCGCGTGCGGGTGCATGGCGAACGGCTCGGCGCGACTCGGCCAGTTCTTCGGTGGCCGCCCCATGATGGCAAGCTCAACACTGCCCTCGCGCAGCAGCGCCGCCACCTCCTCGCGGTTGTTGCCGACCTGCAGGCGCACCTCGATCCCGGGGTGCTCGTCGCGGAAGCGCGCCAGCAGGCGCGGCAGGAAGTACTTCGCAGTGCTCACCATGGCGACGTCCAGCACGCCGGTCTTCAGTCCGCGGAAGCGCGCCACCATGTCCTCGGCATCACGCATCGCGGCGAGCACGCGCTGGGTGTAGGCGAGTACGTACTCACCGACCATGGTGAGGGAGACCTTGCGGCTCGAGCGGTCGAACACCGGCAGCCCGACCTCGATCTCGAGCTCCTTGATCTGCATCGACACCGCCGGTGCCGTCAGTCCCAGCTCATCCGCGGCCCGCGCAAAGCTCAGATGGCGCGCGACGGCCGAAAACACCCGCAGCTGACGGAGGGTGGCATTTTTCATTAATTATTTCTGAACTTGTCGATAACTTAAAGTGACTTTACCTGAATGATAGCCCCCCTCTAGAGTCCCCTCAAGTCATTGAAAACGAGGCGGGAACGATGGCAATCGCGACAGAGGGACGGGGCAATGCGCCGACGGCAATCACGGACGTCAAGAAGCGCTACAAGGCCGGCGTTCTGAAATACCGGCAGATGGGCTATTGGGAGCCGGACTACATTCCCAAGCCCACCGACACCGTCTGTCTGTTCCGCATCACCCCCCAGGACGGGGTCGACCCGGTCGAGGCTGCGGCCGCGGTGGCCGGGGAGTCCAGCACGGCCACCTGGACGGTCGTGTGGACCGACCGCCTGACCGCCTGCGACAACTACCGGGCCAAGGCCTTCAAAGTTGAGCCGGTGCCGAACAACCCGGGCCAGTTCTTCGCCTGGGTGGCCTACGACATCATCCTGTTCGAAGAGGGCTCGATCGCCAATATGACGGCGAGCCTCATCGGCAACGTCTTCAGCTTCAAGCCGCTGAAGGCCGCGCGGCTCGAGGACATCCAGATCCCGCCCGCCTATGTGAAAACCTTCAAGGGTCCGCCCACCGGCCTCATCGTCGAGCGCGAGCGGCTCGACAAATTCGGCCGCCCGCTGCTCGGGGCGACCACCAAACCCAAGCTCGGACTGTCGGGCCGCAACTATGGCCGCGTGATCTACGAGGGCCTCAAGGGCGGTCTCGATTTCATGAAGGACGACGAGAACATCAACTCGCAGCCGTTCATGCACTGGCGCGACCGCTTCCTCTACGTCATGGACGCGGTCAACAAAGCGAGTGCGGCGACCGGCGAGGTGAAGGGCTCCTACCTCAACGTCACCGCCGGGACCATGGAGGACATGTACGAGCGCGCCGAGTTTGCCAAGGAGCTCGGCTCAGTCATCGTCATGATCGACCTCGTGATCGGCTGGAGCGCCATCCAGAGCATGTCCAACTGGGCGCGCCGCAACGACATGCTGCTGCACCTGCACCGCGCCGGCCACGGCACCTACACGCGCCAGAAGAACCACGGCGTCAGCTTCCGCGTCATCGCCAAGTGGCTGCGCCTCGCGGGCGTCGACCACATGCACGCCGGCACCGCGGTCGGCAAGCTCGAGGGCGATCCACTCACCGTGCAGGGCTACTACAACGTCTGCCGCGATGCCTTCACGCGCCAGGACCTGCCGCGCGGGGTGTTCTTCGACCAGGACTGGTGTGACATCCGCAAGGTGATGCCGGTCGCCTCGGGCGGCATCCACGCCGGGCAGATGCACCAGCTGATCGATCTGTTCGGCGACGATGTGGTGCTGCAGTTCGGCGGCGGCACCATCGGCCATCCGGCCGGCATCCAGGCCGGTGCGGTCGCCAACCGCGTGGCGCTGGAAGCGATCGTCAAGGCGCGCAACGAGGGCCGCGATCTCAAGAGCGAGGGGCCCGAGATCCTGCGCGCCGCGGCGCGCTTCTGCAGCCCGCTGCAACAGGCGCTCGATACCTGGGGCGAGATCAGCTTCAACTACACGCCCACCGATTCCTCCGACTACCTGCCGACCGCCGCGGTCGCGCACTGACCCTACGGCAAGGAGAGCGACCCAACATGATGACCAATCCCACCGGACGGATCACCCAGGGCCAGTTCAGCTTCCTGCCCGAGCTCACCGATGCGGAGATCGCGCTGCAGATCGAGTACGGGCTGAAGAAGGGCTACGCCTGGAGCATCGAGTATTCCGATGACCCGCATCCGCGCAACACCTACTGGGAGATGTTCGGCATGCCGATGTTTGATCTGAAGGATGCGGCTGGCGTGATGCTCGAGCTGCACAACTGCCGCCGCACCTTCCCGCACCACTACATCCGCCTGATGGCGTTCGACTCCACCCGCGGGGTGGAGTCCATTGCCATGAGCTTCATCGTCAACCGCCCGGCGCAGGAGCCCGGCTTTCGCATCAGCCGCCAGGAGGGTGCGGGGCGCCGCCTGCATTACACCATCCAGGCCTACAGCAGTGATCGCCCCGAGGGCGAGCGTCACCGCGACTGAGGAGCCCAAGTCATGTACCGCATCGCGCCTTCCATCCTGTCCGCCGACTTTGCCCGCCTCGGCGAGGAAGTCTCGCGGGTGCTCGGCGCCGGCGCCGACTGGATCCACTTCGACGTGATGGATAACCATTACGTGCCGAATCTCACCATCGGACCGATGGTGGCCAAGGCGTTGAAACCCTATTGCGCGCGCGCCGACGGCCGGCGCGCAGCCCTCGACGTGCACCTCATGGTGCAGCCGGTGGATGCACTGGTGGAGAGTTTCGCGGATGCCGGCGCAGACCTCATCACCTTCCATCCGGAAGCCTCACGCCATATCGATCGCACGCTGCAGCTGATCCGCGCGCAGGACTGCCAGGCGGGCCTCGCCTTCAATCCGGCGACTCCGCTGGAGGTGCTCGAGTACGTGATCGACAAGGTCGACCTGGTGCTCATCATGAGCGTCAACCCGGGCTTTGGCGGCCAGAGCTTCATCGACGCGGCGCTGCGCAAGATCGAGCGCGCCCGGCAGCTCATCACCGCGAGCGGACGCGACATCCGTCTCGAGGTCGATGGCGGCATCAAGGTGCAGAACATTGCGCGCGTGGCCGCAGCTGGAGCCGACACCTTCGTCGCCGGCAGCGCCGTGTTCGGCTGCGCTGACTATCAGGCGGTGATCGACGCCATGCGCTACGAGCTGCGCCGCGTGACGCCGGCGAGCAAGGTGGCCTGAGGCGATGGGCTCGCCGTTGTATTCCATTCCCGGAACTGTGACCGCCCAGGCCGCGGTGCCGGCGCCGCCGCCGGAGGCGGCGGCACCCGCGGCGCGCACCGTGCAGGAGGTGCTGGCGCAGAGCCAGGCCGATGCCGTCATGGAGGAGCTGGAGCGCGATCTCATCGGACTGGCACCGGTCAAGGCCCGCATCCGCGACATCGCGGCGCTGTTGGTGATCGACAAGCTGCGCACCAACCTGGGTCTCGCGGCGCAGGCGCCGAGCCTGCATATGAGCTTCACCGGCAACCCCGGCACCGGCAAGACCACCGTGGCGCTGCGCATGGCGCAGATCCTGTTTCGCCTCGGCTACGTGCGCAAAGGCCACCTCGTGGCAGTGACGCGCGACGATCTGGTCGGCCAGTACATCGGCCACACCGCGCCCAAGACGCGCGAGGTACTCAAGCGCGCCATGGGCGGCGTGCTGTTCATCGACGAGGCCTATTACCTGTATCGCCCCGAGAATGAGCGCGACTACGGCCAGGAGGCCATCGAGATCCTGCTGCAGGTGATGGAGAACCAGCGCGATGACCTGGTGGTGATCCTCGCCGGCTACAAGGACCGCATGGACACCTTCTTCCGTTCCAACCCCGGCATGAGCTCGCGCATCGCGCACCATCTGGATTTCCCCGACTACCCGCCGGCCGACCTGCTGCGCATCGCCGACAAGCTGCTCGAGCAGCAGAACTACCACTTCGGCAGCGGCGCGCGCGCGAGCTTCGCCGAGTACCTGGAGCACCGCACCCGGCAGCCGCATTTCGCCAACGCCCGCAGCGTGCGGAACGCCCTCGACCGGGCGCGGCTGCGCCAGGCGAGCCGGCTGTTCGCCGAGCGCGAGCGCGTGCTCAGCGCCGAGGATCTGACCACCATCGACAGTGCCGACATTCGCGCCAGCCGCGTCTTCCACAGCGCCGCCGCGCCGGACCCGCAACAGAAACCATAAATCCAAGGAGTCGCGACGATGTACCTGGGACGCACCACGCTGTCCAAATTCCTCATCCAGCAGCTCACCGATATCCCGGGGGCGAGTGATCTCGGCGCGCTGCTGGTGGACGTGGCGGCCGCAGTCAAGGCGATCGCCGCCATGACCGCCAAGGGCGCCCTCGGCGGCTACCTGGGCGAGCACGGCAGCAGGAACGTGCAGGGCGAGGCGCAGCAGAAACTCGACGTGCTGGCACACGAGGTGATGGTCCGCAGCTGCGAGTGGGGCGGGCTGCTCGCCGGCATGGTATCCGAGGAGCTCGCCGAGCCGTACGCGGTGCCGGGCGAATATCAGCGCGGGCGCTATCTGCTGGTGTTCGATCCGCTCGACGGTTCATCCAACACCGACGTCAACGTCTCGGTCGGTACCATCTTCTCGGTGCTGCGCCACGAGGAGCAGGCGCCGCCCGGAGCCGGCCACTACCTGCAGCACGGTCAGCGCCAGGTCGCCGCCGGTTATGCCATCTACGGACCGGCCACCATGCTGGTGATCACCGTCGGCAAGGGCACGCACGGCTTCACGCTCGACCGCGAGATCGGCAACTTCATCCTCACGCATCCGGATCTGCAGATCCCGGCCGACACCAGCGAGTTCGCCATCAACACCAGCAACGCGCGTTTCTGGGAGCCGCCGGTGCACCGCTACGTGAGCGAGTGCCAGGCGGGCAAGAGCGGTATCCGCAGCCGCGACTTCAACATGCGCTGGATCGCATCACTGGTCGCCGAGGTGCACCGCATCCTCATGCGCGGCGGCGTCTTCATGTATCCCAAGGACACGCGCGACAACAGCCGCCCCGGGCGGTTGCGGCTGCTGTACGAAGCCAACCCGATCAGCTTCCTGGTGGAGCAGGCCGGCGGCCGCGCCAGTACCGGCAGCCAGCGCCTCATGGAAGTCTCACCGCAGACACTGCACCAGCGCATCCCGCTGATCCTCGGCTCGCGCAACGAGGTCGAGCGCATCGAGCGCTATCACGCCGAGTATCTGAGCGGCACCGACCGGCCGTTCACCTCGCCGCTGTTCAACGAACGCTCGTTGCTGCGGCCCGAAGCGCTGATCTAGCGGCCCGACGCGCACCTTACTATGTCCATCAAACATCCCGTCATCGCCGTGACCGGTTCCTCCGGTGCCGGCACCACCACCGTGATGAAGGCCTTCGCGCACATCTTCCGCCGCGAGGGCCTCAAGGCCCAGGTAATCGAGGGCGACTCGTTCCACCGCTTCAACCGCAGCGAGATGCGCGAGCGCGTGCAGGCGGCCGACCGCGGCGCCGCGGCGCCCATCAGTCATTTCGGTCCGGAAGCCAACCTGCTGCAGGAACTGGCCGACACCTTCGCCGAATACGGTGCCAGTGGCCGCGGCAAAGTGCGGCACTACGTGCACGACGCCGCCGAGGCCAAGGAGTACGACGCGCAGCCGGGCACCTTCACCGACTGGCGAGCGATGGCCGCCGACAGCGATCTGCTGTTCTACGAGGGACTGCACGGTGCCTATGTGGCCGACGGCGTCGATGTCGCGCGCCACGTGGACCTGCTGGTGGGCGTGGTGCCCATCATCAATCTCGAGTGGATCCAGAAGCTGCACCGCGATCGCAACCACCGCGGCTACAGCCAGGAGGCGGTGGTCGACACCATCCTGCGGCGCATGCCCGACTACGTGAACCACATCTGCCCGCAGTTCAGCCGCACCCACGTCAACTTTCAGCGCGTGCCGACGGTCGATACCAGTAACCCGTTCATCGCGCGCGACATTCCCACGGCGGATGAGTCGATGGTGATCATCCGCTTCGCCAACCCCAAAGGCATCGACTTCCCCTACCTGGTGTCGATGCTGCACCACTCGTGGATGAGCCGCCCCAACAACATCGTCGTGCCCGGCGGACAGATGGGGCTCGCGATGCAGTTCATCTTCACGCCGATGATCCTGCGCCTCATGGACCTGAAGCGGCGCGCCTGACACCCCCGGAGGGCTGACCCTGAACGCTCAAATCAAACCGCGCGCCGCGCAGCGCGCCGAGCTGTGCAACGCACTGCGCTTCCTTGCGATCGATGCGGTCGAAGCCGCCGGCAGCGGCCACCCCGGCATGCCGATGGGCATGGCGGAGATCGCCGAGGCGCTCTGGCGCGGCTATCTCAAGCACAACCCGGCCGATCCGCACTGGGTCGACCGCGACCGTTTCGTGCTCTCCAACGGTCACGGCTCGATGCTGCTGTACGCACTGTTGCATCTCACCGGCTATGACCTGCCGCTGGAGGAGCTGCGGCGCTTCCGCCAGCTGCACAGCCGCACGCCGGGTCATCCGGAGTTTGGCGTGACGCCGGGCGTCGAGACCGCCACCGGGCCGCTCGGCCAGGGGCTCGCCAACGCGGTCGGCATGGCGCTCGCCGAGCAGCTGCTGGCGGGCGAGTTCAACCGTCCGCAGCACCGCATCGTCGACCACCACACCTGGGTGTTCCTGGGCGATGGCTGCCTGATGGAGGGCATCAGCCACGAGGTCTGCTCGCTCGCCGGCACGCTCGCTCTGTCGAAGCTGGTGGCGATCTATGACGACAACGGCATCAGCATCGACGGGCAGGTCGAGCACTGGTTTGCCGACGATACGCCGCGGCGCTTCGAAGCCTACGGCTGGCGGGTGATCCGCGCGGTACCCGGCCACGACAGCGCCGCGCTCGAGGCGGCACTTGCGCAGGCGCGCACCGACTGCGGCCGGCCGACACTGATCTGCTGCAAGACAGTGATCGGGCGCGGCAGCCCCCACAAGGCGGGCAGCCACGACGCGCACGGCGCCGCACTTGGTGCGCAGGAGGTCGCGGCCACCCGCGCCGCTCTCGGCTGGCGCAGCGCGCCGTTCGAGATCGCCGCCGAGATCCGCGCGGCCTGGGACGCGCGCGCCCAGGGAGCCCAGCGCCAGGCCGAATGGCAGCGGCGCTTCGAGGCCTATCGCGGCGCGCACCCGCAGCTCGCGCAGGAGTTCGAGCGGCGCGTCGTCCAGCGCGCGCTGCCGCCGCACTGGCCGCAGGCGCGCGCGCAGCTGCTCGCCGCCACGGCAGCAGCCGGCGCCAGCATCGCCACACGCAAAGCCTCGCAGAACGCCATCGAGGCGCTGCGCACGCAGCTGCCGGAGCTGCTCGGAGGCTCGGCCGACCTCACCGGTTCGAATCTCACCGCCGGCAAGAACGCGGTCGCGGTGCGCCGCGGCGGCGGCGGCAACCACATCAACTACGGGGTGCGTGAGTTCGGCATGAGCGCACTCATGAACGGCATTGCCCTGCACGGCGGCTTCATTCCTTACGGCGGCACTTTCCTGACCTTCTCCGACTACAGCCGCAACGCGGTGCGCATGTCGGCGCTGATGCGCCAGCAGGTGATCTACGTGTTCACGCACGACAGCATTCACCTGGGCGAGGACGGTCCGACGCACCAGCCGGTCGAGCACGCGAGCAGCCTGCGGCTGATCCCGCACAACGCGCTGTGGCGCCCGGCGGATGCCCTCGAGACGCTGGTGGCCTGGCTCGCCGCGGTCGAGCGGCGCGACGGACCGACCTGCCTGCTGCTGTCGCGGCAGGCCCTGCCGCACTTCGCCCGCAGCGCGCCGCAGCTGGCGGACATCGCCCGTGGCGGCTATGTGCTGGCCGAGGCGCAGGCAGCCGAGCTGACGCTGCTGGCGACCGGCTCCGAAGTGGCGCTGGGGATGCAGGCGCGCGAGCTGCTCGCTGCACAGGGCATCCCGGCTCGGGTAGTCTCCATGCCCAACTGCGCCGAGTTCGACCGGCAGAGCGCGGAATACCGCGCGCAGGTGCTGCCGCGCGGCCTGCCGGTGCTGGCCATCGAGGCCGGCGTGAGCAATTTCTGGCGGGCCTATACCGGCTTCGGAGGTGATGTGATCGGCATCGACCGCTTCGGCGAATCGGCACCGGCGGAGCAGGTGGCCGCCGAGCTGGGCTTCACACCGGCAGCGGTGAGTGCGCGGGCGCGCGCGCTCATCGCGCGCCTGCGCGCCGCGTGAACGCCGCGGTGCCGCTGCGGGCGCGCGCCTTCAGCGCGCTGTTGTTCGATCTCGACGGCACGCTGATCGATAGCGCTGCCGACATCGCCTGCGCGCTCAATCGCGCACTCGCCGAGCAGCAGCTCGGCGGCCTGCCGGCGGCCACGGTGCGCGAGCTGATCGGGCGCGGCGTGCCGACGCTGATCGAGCGGGCGCTGGCGCGGTTGCTGCCGCCCGGGACAGCGGTCGACAGCGCACGGCTGCGCGCCGCGTTCGATGTGCACTACGAGGCGCTGTACGACCTGCAGCAGGTGCGCTCGCAGTTGTATCCGGGCGTGCGCGCCGGGCTCGCCGCATTGTTCGAGCGCGGCTGGCCGCTCGCGGTCGTCACCAACAAGCCGACTGCCGCAGCGCTGCGCCTGCTGCGCCACCTGGAGATCGCGCAGTATCTCGCGCTCGTGGTCGGCGGCGACCAGGGACTGCCACGCAAACCGCATCCACAGCCGCTGCTCGCCGCCTGCGCCGGGCTCGGTGTGCCGCCGGCCGCCGCGCTCATGATTGGCGACTCACAGACCGACGTGCAGGCGGCGCGCGCCGCGGGACTTGCGGTGGTGTGCGTGCCGTATGGCTACAACGAGGGCGCTGACCCGCGCGCGCTGCCGTGCGATGGCTTCATCGAGAGTCTGAGCGAACTGCCGGCGCTCATCGGCGCACCGCTGCCGCAAACCTCCTGACGTGATCCGCGCGCTGCTGTGGGACGTCGACGGCACTCTCGCCGAGACCGAGCGCGACGGTCATCTGCTGGCGTTCAATCGCGCTTTTGCGGCGCTCGAGCTGCCGTGGCGCTGGAGTTCGGCCTATTACGGCGAGCTGCTGCAGGTGAGCGGCGGCTACGAGCGGCTGCTGCAGGATCTGGCGAGCCGCGCGGACGCACCGCCAGGGGAGCAGGCGCGCGCCGCGCTGGCGCGCCGCATCCACACCCTGAAGAATGAGCTCTACGCCGCCATCGTCGGCCGGGGCGAGCTGCCGCTGCGCGCCGGCGTCGCCGAGCTCATGGCGGACTGCCGCGGCGCGCGCCTGCCGATGGGGATCGCCACCACCACCAGTCGCGCCAACGTGGATGCGCTGCTGCGCTGCCACCTGGGGGAAAGCTGGCGCACGCAGTTCGCCGCGGTGATCTGTGCCGAGGAGGCACCGCACAAAAAACCCGATCCGGAGGTCTATCGGCTGGCGCTTGCCGCGCTCGCGGTGCCCGCCGCCCAGGCGGTGACGATCGAGGATGCACCGGCGGGCGTGGCCGCCGCACGCGCGGTCGGCATTCGAGTCGTGGTGACGCGCAGTCATTATTTTCCTGGAGACGGCAGCGCGGTACTGGCCGCAGGTCCCTCGCTCGGCAGCAGCCACGGCTGGCAGCCGGCGGCCGAGCCGGGCGCCAGCCGCATCGGGCTCGCGCAGATCGTGCGCTGGCACGCGCGCTACGGCTGGGAATAGCGAGGTTTCGTGCTACCGTTCTCGCCTTCCTATTCCCGTGGAGGAACACCGTGACGGCAGTGCAGCGCTTCGGACGGTTCGGCATCCTGGTGACATCCGCGCTCGCCGCGGCGGCGCTCGCGGCCACCGCGCCGGTGCCACCACCGGTGAGCCAGGCGGCGCAGACCTACATCACCCGCGGTGCGCTCGAGGCGACGATCCGCTTCCTCTCTTCGGATCTGCTCGAGGGCCGCGGCCCTGCGACCCGCGGCGACCAGCTGGCGCGGCTGTACCTGCAGACCCGGCTGGAGGGCATCGGCTACCAGCCGGCCTTCGCCAACGGCGCCTGGCAGCAGCCGTTCGACATCGTCGGCATCAAGGGGCAGTTTCCCAAGAGCTGGAGCTTCCAGGGCAAGGGCGGCCACGTCGATCTCGCCTGGCGCGATGACTACATTGCCGTCAGCGGCCTGCAGCAGGACCAGGTCAGCGTGAACGATGCGGAGCTGGTATTCGTCGGCTACGGCATCCAGGCACCCGAGTTCCAGTGGGACGACTTCAAGGGCATGGACCTGCACGGCAAAGTGCTGGTGATGATGAACAACGATCCCGACTGGGATCCGAAGCTGTTCGCCGGCAAGCGCCGCCTCTACTACGGCCGCTGGGTCTATAAGTACGAGAGCGCGGCTCGCCAGGGCGCAGCCGGTGCGATCATCATTCACACCACACCCTCCGCGGGTTATCCGTGGCAGGTGGTGCAGAGCTCCATGGGCGGCGAGCAGTTCGACCTGCCGGCCGGTCGTGAGCCGCGCCTGCAAGTCAAGGCCTGGGCCACCGAGGCGGCCCTGAAGCGCCTGCTGCAGGCCGGCGGCTTCGAGCTCGACAAGCTCATCGAGAGCGCACGCTCGCGCGACTTCAAGCCGGTGCCGCTCGCGATCCGCACCACACTGGCCTTCACCAACCAGATCTCGCGCGTACAGACCGCCAACGTCGGCGGGATACTTCCCGGAAGCGATCCGCAGCTGGCCAAACAGCTGGTGGTGCTGTCGGCGCACCACGATCACTTCGGCATCGGTGAGCCGGATGCGAGCGGCGACCGCATCTATCATGGCGCCGTCGACAATGCTTCCGGCTGCGCGCAGGTGCTGGCAGTCGCGCGCGCGCTCGCGGCGCTACCGCAGCACCCCCGCCGCACCATCCTCGCGCTGTTCGTCGCCGGTGAGGAGCGCGGGCTGCTCGGCTCGAAGTTCTACGCCGAGCACCCGTCAGTCCCCGCCGGTGACATCGCTGCCGATCTCAACATCGACGGCGGCAACATCTTCGGCCGCACCCGCGACATCACCCTGGTGAGCTCAGGCAAATCTTCGCTGGATGCGACCATCGAGACAGTCGCGCGCTTCCAGGGACGTGAGGTCAAGCCCGATCAGTTTCCCGACCGCGGCTACTACTATCGCTCCGACCAGTTCTCCTTCGCCAAGGTCGGGGTTCCGGGGATCTACCTGGATGACGGCACCGACGTGATCGGCCGGCCGCCGGGCTGGGGCAGGCAGCAGAAGGAGGAGTGGGAGCTGAAGAAGTACCACCAGCCTGCCGACAAGCTCGACGGCAGCTGGAACTTCGACGGCATGATCCAGGACGCTCAGCTCGACATGATGGCGGCCTGGCTCGTCGCGCAGGCGCAGGCGCTGCCCAGCTGGAAGCCGGGCGATGAGTTCGAGGCCGCGCGCAAGCGCGCGCTGGCGGAACTCAAGAACAACTGAGCGCAGGGCAGGCGTATGGCGTTCCCGCAGGACATTTTCACCGAGCCGGACAGCGATCCCGACACGCTCAACAACCTCGGGCCGCTGCGTCGGCTGGCGGGCATCTGGGAGAGTCGTGGCGGCGGCGGCCTGGACATCAATCCCAAGGCGGCAGGTCCCGAGCACAAACAGTTCAGCGAACGCATCGAGCTGCAGCCGATTGACGCCCAGCCGAACGGGCCGCAGCTGTTCTACGGCTTGCGCTATCACACCCGCATCCTCGCCACTGACGAACAGGCCACTTTCCACGACCAGACCGGCTACTGGCTGTGGGAGCCGCGCACCGGACTGGTGCTGCAGACCTTGTCGATACCGCGCGGCCAGGTCGCCATTGCCGCAGGTCAGGCCACGGCCGATGCGCAGCAGCTGGTGCTGACTGCGAAGCGCGGCGATCCAGGCTACGGCATCTGCTCGAACGCTTTTCTCGAGTACGCGTTCCGCACCGAGTCCTATCGCATCCAGGTGTCATTCAACGCCGATGGCAGCTGGAGCTACGTGCTCGAGACCGTGCTGCTGGTGCGCGGGCGCAGCGAGCCGTTTGTGCATCGCGACACCAACACGCTGGTGAAAGTCGCCGAGCCGACGCCGAATCCGCTCATGCTGCGGCAGCAGGCGTCGGCCGCTGCGCGCACTCTCTGAGGCGCGCGCCAGGCGCGCGAATTCGCTGATCTAGGTTACGGAGTCCGGTCCATGTTCGAGCGACTCGAGCCAGTCATCCCCGATCCGATCCTGCGGCTGATGGCCGCCTATCGCGCCGATCCCGAGCCGCGCAAGGTCGATCTGGGCATCGGCGTCTACCGCGATGACCGCGGCGACACCCCGATACTGCCGTCGGTGCGCCAGGCCGAGCGCATCATGCTCGCGCGCCAGGAGACCAAGAGCTATGTGGGCTCGGCGGGCAACCTGGGCTACAACGCCGCCATGGATCGGCTGGTGCTCGCCGCCGACCATCCGGCACTGGTGGCGAAGCGGGTGCGCACCATCCAGACGCCCGGAGGCTGCGGGGCGCTGCGCCTCGGCGCCGAGCTGATCCGCCTGGTGCGGCCGGACAGCATCGTGCACGTGAGCACGCCGACCTGGGCAAACCACGGGCCGCTCATCTGCGGCAGCGGACTGAAGCTCGAGCACTACCCGTATTTCGACGCAGCGAGCGGCGGGGTGCAGTTTGGCGCCATGCTCGCAGCGTTCGAGCGTCTGCCGGCCGGCGCGGTGGTGCTGCTGCACGCCTCCTGCCACAACCCGACTGGCGCCGACCTGTCCGCGGGGCAGTGGCGCGAACTGCTCGCTGTCGTACAGCGCCGCGGACTGCTGCCCTTCATCGACATGGCCTACCAGGGCCTGGGCGAAGGCCTGGAGGCGGATGCCTTCGGTGTGCGGCTGTTCTGCGCCGAGCTGCCGGAGGTGCTGTGCGCGGTGTCGTGCTCGAAGAACTTCGGTCTGTATCGCGAACGCGTCGGCTCGCTGCATCTGCTCAGCACGACCCCGGCCGCCGGCGATGCGGCCTTCAGCCAGCTGGTGCGGCTGGCGCGCGGCATCTGGTCCATGCCGCCGGACCACGGCGCGGCCATTGTCCACGACATCCTCGAGGACCCGCGCTTGCGCGCGCAGTGGCTGGAGGAAGTGAGTGCCATGCGCCGGCGCATCCAGGGACTGCGGCACGAGGTGGTGCAGCAGCTCAAGGTGCACTGCCCACAGCGCGACTTCAGTTTCATCGAGCGCCAGCGCGGCATGTTCTCGTTCTTCGGCATCAGCGTCGAGCAGGTGCAGGCGCTGCGGACGCAGCATCATGTCTACATGACCGATGACAGTCGCATGAACATCGCCGGGCTGCGTCCCGACAACCTCGAGTACTTCGCGCGCGCGGTCGCGCAGGTGCTCTAAGGGCTTGAGTCCGGCACTACGATGCGGTGCGTGGACTTCACTTCTTCCATGACGAAGTAGGTGTGCGTCTGCTGCACGCCGCGCACCGCGGCGATACGGTCGCCGAGGAAGCGGCGGTAGCTCTCCATGTCGGTCACGCGCACCTTCAGCAGATAGTCGAAGCCGCCGGCCACCATGTGGCACTCCATCACTTCGTCGTGCGCCAGCATCACCTGCTTGAAGCGCTCGAAAGCATCCGGAGTCGTGCGGTCGAGCGACACCTCGACGTAGGCGAGCAGCCCGAGTCCCAAGCGTGCCGGATTGAGGCGCGCGAAATAACCCTCGATGTAGCCTGCGGCTTCCAGGCGGCGTACCCGCTCCAGGGTCGGTGTCACCGTCAGGTGCACCTCGCGCGCCAGCTGCGAGACGGCGCTGCGGCCGTCCTGCTGCAGGCGCGCCAGCAGGCGGCGGTCGATGCGATCGAGGGCGCGCGTGGGCGCGCGTGTGGCAGGGGAGGTGGCTTTGGACGGCATGGCAGTTGAATTTACTACCAGGATCACCAAAACGGATAATTATTCTCTGGGCGTACCCCTAGAATGAGGCTAATCAACTGCTAACGGGCGGACGGTACATGGCGGCGAACATGCCAGGGTCGGGGGGTCAGGCGCTCGCGCAGCTGCGCGAGCAGCTGCGCGCGGCGACGCTGCGCCCGGAGATCGAGGCCTCCGGCGAAGCGGTTGCCGACCTCACGCCGCGGCAGGATGCGCTCGAGCGCGCTGCGCAGCGCGCGGCCCGCTGGGTCGAGGTCGCGCGCGCCGACAAGCGTTCGCGCCCGCTGATCGACCGCATGCTGGAGCAGTTCCCGCTCGACAGCGCTCAGGGCAAGGCACTGATGGGTCTTGCCGAAGCGCTGCTGCGCACGCCGGACAGCAAGCGCGCCGACCAGCTGATCGCCGAGCGCCTGGCCACGATCCGCGCGGCCGGCTTGCCGGGCGACACCGACCTGATGCTGCGTACCGGCTTCACGCTGCTGGGCGCGGCCGGCCGGCTGCTGCCGGACGTGGCGCGCGAACTCAGCGGGGATTTCTCGGCTGCCTCACTCACCAAGCCGCTGGTGGCCCCGGTAGTGCGCGCGGCGCTGCGCCAGTCGATGCAGCTGCTCGGTGATGCCTTCATCGTCGGCGAGACCATCGATGGCGCACTCAAGCGCGGGCGCGCGGATCCCGAGCTCGCGCTGTGCTCCTTCGATGTGCTGGGCGAGGGGGCCCGCACCGAGGCGGACGCCCAGCGCTATCTCGACGCCTACGCGCACGCGATCGATCTGCTTGCCCAGCAGAGCCAGGGTCCGACGCATGCGCGCTCGGGCATCTCGGTCAAGCTGTCGGCGCTCGAGCCGCGCTACACGCTGTTGCAGAGCGCACGCGTGCACGCGCGCCTGGCACCGCGGCTGGTGAGCCTGGCGCAGCGCGCGGCGCGGGCTCGCATCGGCTTCACCATTGATGCCGAGGAGGCCGATCGCCTCGACCTGTCGCTCGACATCCTCGAGACGCTGGCGCGCGATGCCAGCACGCGCTCCTGGGACGGTCTCGGACTCGCGGTGCAGGCGTACGGGCGGCGCGCACCGCTGGTACTCGAGTGGGTGGCGCAGCTGGCGCGCGACAGCGGTCGGCGCATGAGCGTGCGACTGGTGAAGGGCGCCTACTGGGACAGCGAGATCAAGCGGGCGCAGGAGCGCGGCCTCGCCAGCTTCCCGGTGTACACCTCGAAGGCGGCGACCGATGCGAGCTACCTCGAGTGCGTGCAGCAGCTGTTCACCATGACGGATGCGCTCTATCCGCAGTTCGCCACCCATAACGCCTACACCGTGGCTGCGGTGCTGGAGCTGGCCGCGCCCGCAGCGCCGTTCGAATTCCAGCGCCTGCACGGCATGGGCGAGGCACTGTACGCGGCCGCGCGGGCCGACGTGGCCGATTTCCCGCCGGTGCGGGTGTACGCACCGGTCGGCACCCACGAGGACCTGTTGCCGTATCTGGTGCGGCGCCTGCTGGAGAACGGTGCCAACAGCTCGTTCGTGCACCAGTTCATGAATCCGCAGATTCCCGTGCAGCAGGTCGTGCGTGATCCGCTCACCTCACTCAGCGCCGGCGCCGATCCGGCGAGCCGGGTGCGTGAGCCGCAGGCGCTGTTCGGAACTGAGCGCGCCAATTCCGTGGGCGAGGACTTCGGTGATCCGGCGGCACTCGCGGCACTCGCCGCCGAGGTGGCGGCGCATGCGGCGCAGCGTCACCGCGGCGGACCGCTCCTGAGCGGGCGCAGTGCCAGCGATCTGACCGTGGCGGTGACCGCGCCGGCCGACCATCGCGAGATCGTCGGCGATACGCGTGATGCGAGCGCGCAGGAGATCGATGCGGCACTCAGCGCCGCGGCGCGCGCGCAGCCGGATTGGGATGCCATGCCGGCGGCGGTGCGCGCGGCCTGCCTCGATCAGGCCGCGGAGCTGCTGCAGGAGCGGCGCGGGCTGTTCCTCAGCCTGCTGGTGCGCGAGGCCGGCAAGACACTGCCCGATGCGGTGGCGGAGCTGCGCGAGGCGGTGGATTTCTGCCGCTATTATGCGGCGCGCGGGCGCGAGCTGTTCGGCGCGCCCCAGGAGATGCCCGGACCGACCGGCGAGCGCAATCTCTTGTCGCTGCAGGGTCGCGGGGTGTTCGTGTGCATCAGCCCATGGAACTTCCCGCTGGCGATCTTCACCGGCCAGATCACCGCGGCGCTGATGGCCGGCAACGCCGTGGTCGCCAAGCCCGCGCCGGCGACTCCGCTGGTCGCGCACGCCATGACCGCGCTGCTGCACGAGGCGGGGATTCCGCCCGAGGTGTTGCAGCTGACGCCCGCCGACGGGCCGCCGTTCGGCGCCGTCGCGCTCAGCCACCCGGCACTGGCCGGAGTGGCCTTCACCGGCTCGACCGCCACCGCGGCTCACATCAACCGCGCGCTCGCACAGCGCCCGGGCCCGATCGTGCCGCTGATCGCCGAGACCGGCGGCGTCAACGCCATGGTGGTGGATGCCACGGCACTGCCCGAGCAGGTGGTGGACGATGCCATCACCTCGGCCTTCACCAGCGCCGGCCAGCGCTGTTCGGCGCTGCGGGTGCTGTATCTGCAGGACGAGATCGCCACGCGCGTGATCGACATGCTGATCGGCGCGATGCGCTGCCTCACCCTCGGGGCGCCGGGCAACCTTGCCACCGATGTCGGCCCGGTGATCTCGCCCGCCGCGCGCGCGCGGCTGGAGCAGCACGCCGCGCGCATGCGCAGCGAGGCGCAGCTGCTGTACGCCTGCGAGCTCTCTCCGCAGCTGGCCGCGCAGGGCAATTTCTTCGCGCCGCAATTGTTCGAGCTCAAAAGCCTCGATCAGCTGCAGACCGAAGAGTTCGGTCCGATCCTGCACGTGGCGCGTTACCGCAGCGGCGAGCTGCCGCGGGTGCTCGCGGCCATCC
Organism: Steroidobacteraceae bacterium; assembly: GCA_035487135.1. Classification (GTDB taxonomy): domain Bacteria; phylum Pseudomonadota; class Gammaproteobacteria; order Steroidobacterales; family Steroidobacteraceae; genus 13-2-20CM-66-19. The sequence continues at coordinate 17,269 of DATHMN010000055.1, forward strand.
GCGCCACCGGCTTTGGTCTCACCTTGGGGATTCACAGTCGCCTGGAGAGTGTCGCGCAGCACGTCTTCCGCGCGCTGCCGGTGGGCAATACCTACGTCAACCGCAACATGATCGGCGCAGTGGTGGGCGTGCAGCCCTTCGGCGGCCAGGGACTATCCGGCACGGGACCTAAGGCCGGCGGTCCGCATTACCTGCCGCGCTTCGCCACCGAGCGCACGCTGACCATCAACACCGCGGCCATCGGCGGTAACGTCGAGCTGCTGTCCTGAAGGAGCTCGAGGCTTACCGGCTGCGCCCGGCGGTGCTCGCCGATGAGGCGGCCTTGCGCGAGCTGATCGGGCGCTCGATCCGTGCGCTCGGCGCTCAGGACTACAGCAGCGCGCAGATCGAAGGCGCGCTGCGGGGCGCGTTTGGCGTCGACACGGCGCTGATCCGCGATGGCACCTACTTCGTCATCGAGACGCCGGCGGGCGAGCTGGTCGCCTGCGGCGGCTGGAGTCGCCGACGCACGCTGTTCGGCAGCGATCAACGCGCCGAGCGCGACGAATCCTGGCTCGACCCGCGGCGCGAGGCGGCACGCATTCGCGCCTTCTTCGTCGATCCGGCCCACAGCCGGCGCGGGCTCGGGCGTGCCATCCTCGAGCGCAGCGAAGCCGAGGCGGTGCGCGCCGGGTTCAGGGAGTTCGAGCTCATGGCGACCTTGCCCGGCGTCAGGCTGTACGGTCCCTGCGGCTATCGGGCCGGAGCACCGATCGAGCACGCGCTGTCAGAAGAGCTCAGCATCCGTTTCGTGCCGATGCGCAAGAGCCTGCCAACTGCCTGAAGGGCCGTGGTCGCGACTACAATGCGCGCCCGGACCCGTCCACAGAAGGCGAGCTTGCATGAATCGTCGCGACTTCCTCGAATCCGTCAGTGCACTCACTCTGGCCGCCGCCGGCACGGCGGCGGCTGACACCGCGGCCGGCCTCAGCGGCAGCGGCTTCGATCCGACCGAGAAGTCGATCGCCGAGCTCAGCCGCGCGCAGGCCGAGGGCCACGTGAGCGCGGAAGGCCTCACGCGCAGCTACCTGGCGCGCATCGACCAATACGACCGCAAGGGTCCGCGGCTCGGCGCGGTGCTGGCGCTCAATCCCGAGGCGCTCAGCGCCGCCCGCGCGCTTGATGCCGCGCGCCGCGCCGGCAAGCTGCAGGGACCGCTGCACGGCATCCCGATGCTGCTCAAAGACAACATCGAGACGCGCGATCCCTTGCCCACCACCGCCGGCTCACTCGCGCTGGCGAGCGCGCGCCATAGCGAGGATGCGCCGATGGCCGCGCGGCTGCGCGCCGCAGGTTGCATCGTCATCGGTAAGGCGAACCTCACGGAGTGGGCCAATTTCCGCTCGACCCGCTCGGTGAGCGGCTGGAGCGGGGTCGGCGGCCAGACACTTTGTCCTTACAACCTGCGGCGCAACCCCTCGGGCTCGAGCGCCGGTCCCGCCGCCGGCACGACTGCCAACCTGTGCGCCGCGGCCATCGGCTCGGAGACCGACGGCTCGATCCTCGCGCCCGCCTCCATCAACGGGCTCGTGGGACTCAAGCCCACGGTGGGACTGGTGAGCGGGGTGGGGGTGGTACCCATCACCGCGCGTCAGGACATCACCGGACCGATGACGCGCACGGTCGCCGATGCGGCGCTCCTCATGGCGGTGATCGCGCAGTCAGGTGTGCAGTGGGACGGCATTCAGCCGCTCGCGCAGATGCCGAAGGGATTGCGCCTGGGGGTGCTGGCGGCCCCGTCCTCTGCGCATCCGGAAGTCGTGCGTCAGTCGCACGACTGGTTGAAGCTGCTCGAGCACGAGGGCTTCTCGCTGGTCGACGTCGCGCCACCACCGGCTTGGGCCACCGTCTGGGACGATGCCGAGATCGAAGTGCTGTTGTACGACTTCAAGGCCGACCTGAATGCGTACCTGGCGCGCTTCAAGGGCGCGCTCGCCGTGCGCACGCTGGCCGACATCATCGAGTTCAACAAGCAGCACGCCGCGCAGGAGATGCCGATCTTCGGTCAGGAACTGTTCGAGCAGGCCGAGGCGCGCGGACCGCGCACCAGTCCTGCCTACCTGCAGGCGCTGCACCACCTCGAGGACGTCGCCGACACTTCCGGGCTCGCCGCCGTGTTTGCCAAGTACAAACTGGACGCGCTGGTCGCCCCCGGCAACGGGCCGGCCGAGCTCATCGATGATGTATGGGGCGACCGCTACGAGAACAGCGGCGGCTGGCCCACCATGTGCTCGGCCGCCGCGGTCGCCGGCTACCCGAGTCTCACCGTGCCGGCAGGGTTCGTCGACGGCCTGCCGGTGGGCATCCATTTCGTCGCGCCGCGCTTCCGCGAGGGCCGCCTGTTACAGATCGGTCGCGCCTTCGAACGCGCGCGCAACGCACGCCGGCCGCCGCAGCTGGACGCGCGCGCCTAGAGGTTGCCGCTAGTCGGGGCTGCCCAGCGCCTCGCGCAACGCTGCGAGGGAGTCGAGCGGCGCCGAGCAGCTGCTGCCGCGACACAGGTAGGCCACCGGTGCGGCGCGCGCCGTCTTGTCGGCGAGGGCGGCCGGCAGATCGGGCGTGTCGGCAGGAATGGCCAGCAGCAGGCGGTGCGGGGCGTAAACCTGTGCGAGCTCGCGCCGCCAGCCATCGATGGTGCGGGCCTCGCCGCGCAGGATCACGATCTCCGGCGGCGTGAGTAGCTCCTCCAGTGCGCCCAGCAGACTCATGTGCGCCTGCGGCCATTTCTGCAGTGCCGGCCAGGCCGCGCGCACGGTGCCTTCCGCGGCGGCGAGATAGCGCGGCTCGCCGAGCAGATACCCGAGCCGCAGCAGCACGCGCGCGCCGATGCCGTTGCCGGCCGGGGTGGCATCGTCCGAGAGCACCTTGCTGCGGTGGATGAGCGTCTCGTGATCGTCCGAGGTGAAGAAGAATCCGCCCGCGCTGGCATCCGCGAAGTGCTGCAGCACCACCTCCATCAGCGCCTGTGCAAACTGCAGCTCCCCGGGACGGAAGCGCATCTGCTGCAACTCGAGGATCGCATCCGCCAGATAGACGTAGTCGTCCAGGTAGGCGTTCAGATGCGCGCGCCCCTCCATCGAGGTCACGAGCAGACGCCCGTCGCGCCACAGCTGCCCGCGAATGAAGTCCAGCGCCCGCGTCGCGGCCACCGCAAACTCATCCTCCGCCAGCGCGCGCGCGGCCACCGCCAGACCGCGGATCATCAGGGCGTTCCAGGAGGTGAGTACCTTGTCATCGCGCGCGGGCCAGACCCGCTGGGCGCGCACGGCGAGGAGCTTCGCGCGCGCGCCGTCATTGAGTGCCGTGGCCTGCATGACGTTGATGCCGAGCCGGGTGGCGATGTCCTCGAGCGATGCCAGCACCCGCAGATGCCAGTGGCCCTCGAAGTTCGCCGGTTGATCGAGGCCGTAGCGCGGCGCGAACACCGCGTACTCGTCGGCGCTCAGCAGGCTACGCACCTGTTCCCGGTCCCACACGTAGAACCTGCCCTCGTGGCCTTCCGAGTCAGCATCGAGGCTCGAGTAGAAGCCGCCCTGGGGCGACTGCATCTCGCGCTGCGCCCAGGCGGCGGTCTCGCGCACCACGCGCCGGTAGAAGTCATCGCCGCTCGCCAGTGCCGCATCCGCATAGGTGCCCAGCAGCGCAGCGTTGTCGTACAACATCTTCTCGAAGTGCGGGATCATCCAGTGCGCATCGACCGAGTAGCGGCAGAATCCGCCGCCCAGCTGGTCGTAGATGCCGCCGTCGGCCATGCGCCGCAGGGTGAGCGTCGCCATGTACAGCGCCTGCAGGTCCGGTTCAGGGTCGCCCGCGCTGCTGCGCCAGTGACGCAGCAGCCACTCGATGGTCTGCGGATGGGGAAATTTCGGTGCCCCGCCGAAGCCGCCGTTCTGCGCATCGAAGCTGCGCGCCAACTGGGCGCGGCAGGCCGCAAGCGGCGCCGCCGTGAGTTCACTGTCGGCACCGGCCGGCGGTGGCTGGAGCTCGGCGAACGCCGTCATCAGCGCCTCATTCTGCGCGCGCAGCTCCGTGGCGTGCTCGCGGTAGTACTGCGCCACCCGCAGCAGCAGCTCGCGGAAAGCCGGCAGCCCGTAGCGCGCCTGCTTGGGGAAGTAGGTGCCGCCGAAGAACGGCCGCTGGTCGTCCGGTGTCAGGAACATGGTCAGCGGCCAGCCGCCGCTGCGCTGTGTCAGCATCTGCTGCGCGATCTGGTAGATGCGGTCGATGTCCGGGCGCTCTTCACGATCGACCTTGATGTTGATGAAGTTGTCGTTCAGCACCTGTGCGGTGTCGGCGTCTTCGAAGCTCTCATCCGCCAGCACGTGACACCAGTGACACGCCCGGTAACCGACGCTCAGGTGGATGGGCTTGTTCTGCGTGCGGGCGCGCTCGAGCGCTTCGGCCCCCCAGGGATACCAGTCGACCGGGTTGTGGGCGTGCTGGCGCAGGTAGGGGCTCGTCTCGGTGGCGAGGCGGTTGGTGTATTGCGGCGTGCCGTCGGCGTTGAGGTGGCTGGTCTGCATCCTTGAGCTCCGCCGACGATTGTATACTGCGCTTCCCGCAATTCCGTGCAGATTCCCATGCCCGAGCCGCAAGCCGTTCCGGCCGAAACCGCCGCTGGCGCGCCCGTCCTGCGTCTGAAGCGCGGCGAGGAGCGCCGTCTGGCCTCGGGTCACCTGTGGGTGTTCAGCAACGAGGTCGACACCGACAGCACGCCGCTCGGCGACTTCGCGCCCGGCTCGCTCGCGGAGCTGCGCTCGCAGCGCGACGCCTTCATCGGCTACGCATACGTCAATCCGCATGCGCTCATCTGCGCGCGCATCCTGTCGCGTGAGGTGGCGCGACCGGTCGATCGCGCGCTGCTCGAGCTGCGCCTCACGGCCGCGCTCGCGCTGCGCCAGCGGCTGGGGAGCGCGCATCATTGTCGCTGGGTGTTCGGCGAGTCGGACCTGCTGCCAGGACTGGTGCTCGATCGCTACGGCGATCTGGTCGTCGGTCAGATTGCCACCGCCGGGATGGAGGCACTCAAGGGCGAGATCGAGGCGGCGGTACGCGCCGTGGTGAATCCGCGCTGCCTGTTCTGGAAGAACGACTCGGCGGCGCGCGAACTCGAGCAGCTGCCGCGCGCGGCCTACAGCGCCTTCGGGGTGGCGCCGGAGCAGGTCGAAGTGCAGGAGGCCGCACTGGCGTTCAGCGCGCCGCTCGCGCAGGGCCAGAAGACCGGCTGGTTCTACGATCAGAGCGCCAACCGCGCGCGCCTCGGGCGTTACCTGGTCGCCGGCGCACGGGTGCTGGATGTCTGCTCCTATGTCGGTGCCTGGGCGGTCACGGCGCTGCAGCAGGGGGCCGCGACCGCCTGTTGCGTTGATTCATCGCAGCTGGCGCTCGATTTCGCACAGGGCAATGCACAGCGTCATGGCAAGACGCTGGAGACCGTGCGCGCGGATGCCTTCGAAGCGCTGCGCAAGCTCGCCGCTGAGGGGCGGCGCTTCGATGTGGTCATCCTCGACCCGCCGGCTTTCATCAAGCGCAAGAAGGATATCCCGCAAGGTCAGGCGGCCTATCGCAAACTCAATCAGCTGGCGCTCGCGCTGTTGACGGACGAGGGGCTGCTGGTGTCATGTTCCTGTTCCTATCATTTGGGCGCCGACGAGTTGATGAGTGCCATCCAGGGGGCGGCGCGCCACAGCGAGCGCTTCGTGCAAATTCTGGAAGCCGGCGGGCAGTCGCCCGACCACCCGGTACATCCGGCCATCCCTGAAACGCGCTATCTGAAGGCGTTCTTCTGCCGCGCAACGCGTGCGGTCGGCTAAACTGCCGCTCTGATGATCATCTATCCCGGCTTCGATCCGATCGCCGTGCGTATCGGCCCCATCAAGGTGCATTGGTACGGCATCATGTACCTGTTGGGTTTCGTCGGCGCCTGGTACCTGGCGCGGCGTCGCGCCGCCAAGCCCGGCTCCACCTGGAAAGCCAACGATGTCGATGACCTCATCTTCTTCTGCATGCTGGGCGTCATTCTCGGCGGGCGCATCGGCTACGTGCTGTTCTACGGCCTCAAGTTCTGGGCTGCGGATCTGTGGTATCCGCTGAAGATCTGGGAAGGGGGCATGTCCTTCCACGGCGGACTGCTGGGGGTGGTCGCGGCGATGACCGTGTTCGCCTGGCGCCGCGGGCGCAATCCGGCCGACGTGTACGACTTCACCGCACCGCTGCCGGCGCTCGGGCTGTTCTTCGGCCGCATCGGTAACTTCATCAACAGCGAGCTGTGGGGCAAAGTCACCACCGTCCCCTGGGGCATGCGCGTGGATGGCCAGGTGCGCCATCCTTCGCAGCTGTATGAGGCGGGGCTCGAGGGCCTGTTCATGTTCTGCGTACTGTGGTGGTTCACTGCAACGCCGCGGCCGCGCCTGGCGCCCTCGGGGCTGTTCATGCTCATCTACGGCGTGTCGCGCTTCGTGGTGGAATTCGTGCGCGTGCCCGATGAGCACATCGGTTATCTCGCCGGCGGCTGGTTGACCGAGGGTCAGGTGCTGTCCACGCCGATGATCATCGCCGGGGTGGCGATGCTCGCGTGGGCTTACCGGGTGCGTTCGCCGTCAGGTAATTTCGCGCTCGCACGATGAAGCAGTATCTCGAGCTCATGCGCCACGTGCGTACGCGCGGCGTGCGCAAAGCTGACCGCACCGGCACCGGCACGTTGTCGGCGTTCGCCTACCAGCTGCGCTTCGATCTGGCGGCCGGCTTTCCGCTGGTCACGACCAAGAAAATCCACCTGCCGTCGGTCATCTACGAGCTGTTGTGGTTCCTGCGCGGCGAAACCAACATCGCCTGGCTGCGTGAGCACGGCATCAGCATCTGGGACGAGTGGGCGGACGTGCACGGCGAGTTGGGACCGGTGTACGGCAAGCAGTGGCGTGCCTGGGAAGCGAACGACGGCCGGCGCATCGACCAGATCGCCGAGGCGGTCGCGCGCCTGCGACAGAATCCCGACTCGCGCCGCATCATGGTGAGCGCCTGGAACGTCGGCGAGCTCGAGCGCATGCGGCTGATGCCGTGCCACGTCATGTTCCAGCTGTACGTCGCCGGCGGGCGACTGTCGTGCCAGCTGTACCAGCGCAGCGCCGATGTGTTCCTCGGCGTGCCCTTCAACATCGCCGGCTACGCGCTGCTCACGCACCTGTTCGCGCAGCAGGCCGATCTCGAGCCGGGTGAGTTCATCTGGACCGGCGGTGACTGCCATCTGTACCTCAATCATCTGGAACAGGCGGACCTGCAGCTGACGCGCAGCCCGCTGCCGCTGCCACAGCTGCACTTGAAGCGCCGCCCCGCCAGCATGTTCGATTATCGCTACGAGGATTTCGAGATCGTGAACTACCAGCATCACGCGCCGATCCGCGCGCCGGTTGCGGTTTAGTGATGGCGCGCGCGCAAACGCGCGGAGCGCTGTTCGAGGTGCGCGCCTCGGCGCTGCACGGCAACGGCGTGTTCGCGCTGCGGCGCATCCGCAAGGGCACGCGTATTACCGAGTACCTGGGGGAGCGCATCTCGCACGCCGAAGCCGACCGCCGCTACGAGAGCAAGGACGCCGACGACAACCATACCTTCCTGTTCATCGTCGATGCGCGCACGGTGATCGATGCCGGGGTTGATGGCAACGAGGCGCGCTTCATCAATCATGCCTGCGAGCCGAACTGCGAGTCGGTCATCGAGAATCGCCGCGTGTTCATTGAGGCGCTGCGCAGCATCGAACCGGGCGAGGAGCTCACCTACGACTATCAGATCCAGCGCGAGGCCGACGATCCGCCGGATGTCGATGAGATCTTCGCCTGCCGCTGCGGTTTTCCCGGCTGCCGCGGCAGCATGCTGTGGCCGGCGCGCCATGACAGCCCGCGGCGCGTACGGCCGCGCTGAGCCGCCCGCCACCGCATCGCCGCGCGCGCCGACATGAACCACCCGCGACGCCTCAGTCTGTCTTCGATCGTCGGTGCCATCGGCATCGTCTACGGCGACATCGGCACGAGCCCGCTGTACACCATGCAGGAGGCGGTGGACGCCGCCGGTACCTTCAACAGTGCCGCGGTACTCGGCGTGCTGTCGCTGATCTTCTGGAGCCTGGTCATCTCGGTCACGCTCAAGTACCTGACCATCATCATGCGCGCCGACAACGACGGCGAGGGCGGCATCCTGGCGTTGTTCGCACTCGCGCAGCGGCGGCTGATCATCGGCAGCACCTGGGCGAAGGTGGCAGTCGCCCTGGCACTCGCCGGCACCGCATTCTTCTTCTGCGACGCGCTGATCACACCGGCGATCTCGGTGCTGAGCGCGGTGGAGGGCATGGAACTGCTGAGCCCCGACCTGAAGAGGTTC
>DATHMN010000056.1:0-75329 GCA_035487135.1 Steroidobacteraceae bacterium
CCGGCAGCGCTCGCCGAGGTGCTGTTCACCTCGTACACGGGCGGGGTGTACGCCGGCGGCGACTACACCCTGAGTGCCAAGAGCCCCTACAAGAATGCCGGCACGGACGGGCTGGATCTGGGCGCGACTCTGGATGGGGCGACGCTGGCAGGCAATGCCGCCAACGCGATCCTGCCGCTGCCGCCGTCCAATCTCAGCGTGAAGTAACCGCCGACGCTGGCCGCGCGGGCTGTTGCTGCGACGGCTAGCGGCGGAAGCCGCCGTCGATGGCTTCCCAGGCGCCCGCGCGACTGTAGGAGTGGACGCCTTCGAGCTTGGGGAGCCAGCCCCCCTCGATGCGGTAGATGGTCCGCTCGCGATAGGGCCCGTCGCCAAGTGACTGCACTTCGTTGAACAGCAGCGCGCGCCCGTAGGCGCGGCTGCAATCCTGACTGGGACGAAACAGCCGGCCGTCGTGCACAAACGGTGCGCCCGCGCCGCGCGCCACGCTGACGTCTGTCGCGACGTTGCCGCCCGGATAGAACTTCCACGGGCCGGTGAGCCGCTGCGCCTGCAGCAGCCAGGTGATTGGCGCATGGCCGGGGACCGCCTGTGGCGAGGTCAGCATCCACCAGTGTTCGCCATAGCGGAACACCGAGGAATCGACGCAGCGAAAATTCAGCAGGCGCGTCTCCAGCACCCACTCATCGGGAAAACGATGCGCCCGAAACAGATCGAGTCCGCCGCCCTGAGCGCCCTCGGGCAGCATGAAGACCTCGCCGTCGGCCGCCACGATCTGCGGATAGGAGAGATGGTGGGAGCGGCGCAGCACCGCGCGCACGTCCGCAAGCGTGCCGTCATTCGCCAGCAAGCCACAGGAAATCTGCGCCGTGCGTCCCGACTCGATCAGATGTTCGAAGAACAGCCAGGTCTTGCCGTCGCGCTCGAACAGTACCGGATCCGCCCAGCTGTCACTGGCTTCGGTGTCGAGCCAGCGGAATGCGCTACTCGCTCTGGGAAAGGCATCCTCGAACAGCGGTACCGGTGAGCTGCGCAGCGCGATCCGCCAGCGCAGCGGATAATTGGCATGGCGGCGGCGCACGAACATGCGGCGCCCGGCCTCACGGAAGATCCAGCGCGTCATCTGCAGATTGCCGGGCAAGCGCTGGCGCACTTTCTGTATCCCGGGGGCGACCGGCTCCGGCAGCCGCAGCGAGCCGCGGTGCAGTTCCCACAGCGACTGGATGACCAGGTGGCGCGTTCCCCACAACGGGCCGTAGCGGTTGGTCACACGTGAGAGGAACGGCGCCGTGCTGAACATGGTGCGCGACAGGGTGAGATCATTCTCCGGAGCCGGCCCCAACCGGGTCAGTTCAATCCCGCTGAGCGGATTACCGTCGACCAGCTCGGTGAGGAAACCCGAGCCCGCCGGGTAGCGGCGCCGGTCGCCGAAGTGATAGCGCCAGATCCCCTGGCGCGGCAGACCGAGCAGCGGTCCGCGCTGTGCGCGCGCGCCAAAGTCCACCAGTACATCGAGGTCCGCCTGCCCGACTGCGGCGAGCGAATCGTCATGAATGCTGCGGCAATCTTGATCGCTGCACTCCAGCCGCGCGCGTGGCACGCCCACCAGCAGGTCCTCGCAATCCTCGCGCGCGAGCGGATCGGCCACCGCCTGGTAGCGCGATTCGATGTAGGCCGCAAAGGCGCGGAAGGCGATGCTGCCGGAGCGGTCAGAGAACTGACCCGTGGGCGGGCGGGTGACGCGGATGCACAGCACCAGCTTGACGAAATCCGCGCTTTTCAAATCCTCGATGATCGCGCGTGCATAAGCGGGAGTTCCGGCATCGTCGATCACGATGCCGACGCGCAACAGGCGGCCCGCGCACTCGGAGCGCAGGAACGGACCGGAGACGACCGGCGGACTGACCGGGCGGGTCGTCACCGTGTTGGTGACCAGGGTCTTCTGGGCGCTCGCCGGCACGCCGGGAATCTGCGGCGGCCGGCCGAGCCGGCCATCGCTGGCCGCGGCCAGCCAGTTCTCCAGCACGATCAGGCGCCATAGCAGCGTACTGTGATCGCGCCGGCCGACCGAGTGCTCGCCCACCAGGCGCTCGACTGCCTTGCGATCGACGTACGGCTCGATCGCCGCCGAGGAGGTTCGCAGTGCCTGGATGCGGTGTCGCAGTGGTCCGCGGAACCAGGCGCCCAGGGGCACCTCGAAGCCCTGCTTCGGCCGTGACAGCACGAAGTCAGGCACGATCCCCTTGATAGCGCGCCGAAACAGCCGCTTGCTTTCGCCCGCCGTGACGCGCAGTTGGCCCGGCAGCGACATAGCGAAATCGACCAGTTCGAAGTCGAGCAGCGGCACCCGCGCCTCGAGCGATACTGCCATGCTGGTGCGATCCACCTTGGTGAGGATGTCACCCACCAGGTAGGTTTCCAGATCGACGCGCATCATCGCCGCAGCGAAGTCATCGGACAGCTCGCTCGGGAAGCGATTCTTGAGTTGCTCGTCAATCGGAATGCGCCCCTGCGCGAACCGCGCCGAGGCCACCCCACCCTCATCGAGACGCACCGGCTGCACGACAGTGGCGGCATAGCGACCGACGCTGGAACGGCCCACGTCGACCAGGCGGTTGCGCCCGGGGAAGACGTGCGGCAACTTCAGCCCGAGTGCGGAGATGCGGCGATTCCACTCGCTGCTGGCACCACTGCGCCGCAGCGTATCGCTGTAGCGCGTGTAGCCACCGAACAGTTCATCGCCACCATCACCGGAAAGGGCCACGGTGACAGTGCGGCGGGCGAGTTCCGCCACCAGGAAACTGGCGATCGCCGAAGAATCGGCGAACGGCTCATCGAACATGCCGGCGATGCTCTCGAACATCTGCTCGACATCGGGACTCACCACCAGCTCGGTGTGTTCCGTGCCAAACTCAGCCGCCACGGCGCGCGCCGCCGCCGATTCGTCGTACTTCGCTTCCTTGAAGCCGATCGAGAATGTTTTCACGCGTCCGGAGGCATGGCGCGACATGAGCGCCACGACCGTCGAGGAATCGAGACCGCCCGACAGGAACGCGCCCAGCGGCACCTCCGACTCGAGGTGCGATGCCACGGCCGCATCGAGCTTCTGCCGGATGATCTCTACCAGTTGCTGCTCGTCGACCTTGGGGTCCTGGGTCTGCGGCGGACTCCAGTAGCGGTGGATCGCGATCTCGCCGCGCGGGCTCCACACCAGATAATGGGCCGGTGGCAGCTTGCGCACGCCCTCGAAGATGCTGCTCGGCTCGGGGACGTAACCCCAGGCAAGATATTCCATCACTGCGCTCGCCGAGACGTGCAGCGAGCCGCGGTCAAAGGCGTACAGCGAGCGCAGCTCCGAGCAGTAGACGATGCCACCGCCGCGCAGCGTATAGCTGAGCGGCTTCATGCCAGTGCGGTCGCGCGCGATAAACAACCGCTCGCGGCGCGCGTCCCAGATCGAGAACGCAAACATGCCCTGCAGCTGCCGCACCATCTCCGGGCCGTGCTCCTCGTACAGGTGCACCAGGACCTCGGTATCGCTGCGGGTGGCAAAGCGGTGCCCGGCGGCTTCCAGCGTGCGCCGCAACGCGTGGTGGTTGTAGATCTCGCCATTGAAGACGACCGTGATCGTGCCGTCCTCGTTGGAGATCGGCTGCTGGCCACCGGCTACATCGATGATGCTGAGGCGCCGCATACCCATCGCCACTGCCGGGGCGACAAAGTAGCCATCCGCATCGGGTCCGCGATGTCTGATCGCATCGCACATCGACTCGAGACGGGTGCGGGCGCTCTGCGCATCCAGGCGCATGCCGGCGAAACCCGCGATGCCGCACACCTTAGCTCTGCCTCGGCGCCAGCGCGCGCTGCGGATAGGCAGGTTTGACCACGGCGAGTTTTTCACTGACGCCGGTCATGCTGGCCGCGCTCCACAGCACCCCGAAGATCAGGTACAGGTGCGTCAGATGCGCAAATGTGCCGAATAATCCGGCGACCAGGAAGCCGATCACGCCGCGTTCGATCCATACCGACTGGATCGCAAGCGGCACCGCCTCCTTGCTCAGCCGACAGCGACGCGCGAAGCGCATGACCGAAAACACGAACCCGAACCAGAGAATCAGCCCCGGAAAACCGACCTCCGCAGCCAGATTGAAGTAAGTGTTGTGCGCGTCGCGCGCGCCCAGCTCAGGGGCGTAGAGCGCATTCGCTTCCGGATAGCAGCCAAGTCCCACGCCGAGCAACGGGTGATCCAGCAGAACGTGCAGAGCCACCTTCTGAATCTGATAACGCTGCGCGGCCGAACCATCCGCATCGGCCTGTATCAGCGTTTCGGTACTGGTGAGTTTTTCCAGGCCCGCGTAGCGGTGCCACACCTTGTTCGGCACCAGCGCGGCACCGACGATCAGCACCGCCATGATGAACAGCACCCGGGCGCCGGAGCGCTGGCGCATGAGGATTCTGGCGGCGGGGATGCCTGTCCCCACGACGAGACCGATGAACGCCGCGCGCGACTGGGTCAGGAACACGACCGTGAGGATGAAGCCGATGCACACCCAGGCGCCGCGCCGTACCAGCGGCCGTTCCTTATCGCCCGGGATGGTGGCGAGTGACAGCGCGATGCCGAGTACCAGCAGACCCACACCCGCGAGGTAGTTGGGGTTCTGATACATGTGATTCCACAGGGCACGGCCAAACCAGGTGTAGCCGTGCGCGTAGTTCAACAGCGACCCTCTGACGGGATAGATCATGAAGGCAAACAGCACCAGCAGCAGGTACACCCGCAGTTGCGCCTCGGTGCGCAGCAGGTTGATCACCGCAAACAGAATGAGTGCCGACTTGATGGTTTCCAGCGCATCGGTGAAGGCGAGCGAGGGGTCAATGGCGGTGATGGCCGTCAGCAGGCTCCACGCGGTGAATGCCGCAGCCCAGACGAGCGGCGCCGGAAAGCGAATGCCCCGGGAGCGGGCAAAGATGCCGAGCAAAGTAATGCAGATAAACAGCCACGCGAGCGTGCCGCGCTCGGAGACGACCACGAAAGTGAACAGCAGCAGACAGATAAACGGGAAGGTCCACAACTTGGTCCAGGTCGCGGGAATAATCGCGCGGCCGAACTGACGCGGCATGCTCCTCACGAGCCGGCGAACGCGTGCTGCACGGGGGCAGCAGCGAGCTCCTGATAGAGCCCGGCCAACTGGCTCATGACCGCGCCTTCACTGTAGGTTGATTGCGCCCGCGCCACACCGGCGACAGCCAGGCGCCGACGCAGCGCCGCATCCGTTGCCAGCGCCTGCAGGCGCGCGCGCAACGCGTCCACGTCGTCCACCGCGACCAGCAAACCCGACTCGCCGTCAGTGACGATGTCAGTGACGCCGCCCACCGCGGTCGCGACCACCGGCACTTGCGCGGCGAGCGCCTCCAGCACCGCGTTGGGAAAACCCTCACTGCGCGAGCACAGCACGCTGACGTCCAGGTACTGATGCAGGTTGTTCACTGCCAGAATCTCGCCGGCGAAATGCACGCGCGCGCCGATACCAAGTTCGTCGGCGAGGCGCGCGAGCGCCGCGCGCGTCGGGCCATCGCCGATCAGCAGCACATGGATCTGGGCGGAGAGCCCGCACAGTGCGCGCAGCAGCATCTGGTGATTCTTCACGGCCGCCAGCCGCGCCACGCTGCCGACGACGAAGGCATCCTCCGGCATGCCCCAGGCGCGCCGCTGCGCCGCACGCTCGTCTGGCGCGAGCCGCGCAAAAGCGCGCGCGCCGACGAAATTGGGAATGCGCACGATCTTGGCGGTGCGCACCCCCTCCTCCGCCAACACGCCTGCGACCGCCGAGCTGTTGGCGAGGATGCGATCGGCCAGCTTGCAGGCCCAGCGGTTCAACGGCACGAGTCCGGGACGCGGCGCGTCGTAGAGCCAGCGTCGGCTGGCGATGACCTGGCGGCCGGCGAGGCGCGCCCAGGGCACCGCCAGGATGTTGGTATACAGATCGTGGGTGTGCACCACCTGTACCGCGTAGTGACGCAGCAGTCGCGCGAAGCGCCATCCCTGGCGCGCGGTGCGCGGCGCATACAGTCGCGAAATCGGTAGGTGCACCATACGGACGCCGAGGGCCTCGTAGCGCGCACGCAGCGCGCCATCGCGATGAAGGTGAAAGACGGTAAACTCGAATTGCTCGCGGTCAAACGCTTCCAGCGTCCGGATCGCATTCAGCTCGGTCCCGCCCACCGCCAACGAGTCGATGCAATAGCCGATGCGGATGCGACTGGGGCACGGCATCGGTCGGATCACATGGCCTCGGCGCGGCGATTCAGGCAACCCGAATCACTGTCCACCGGGCTTATCGAACACGTACTGCACACAACCGAATCCGGCGCCCTTGCTGCGCAGGCGGCTCAACACAAAGCCCGCCTTGCGGTAGAAGTCGAAGATCTCATCGGGTGAGGCAACCTCGAACGGATAGCCACCGACCCAGTCAACCACGTCGCGCCAGCGGCTCATGCCGCGCGTCGGGTCGGGCTGACGCCAGCTGCGCAGGTAGCCGCCGAACTGACCTGCGACGAGCGCCGAACCGGCGGCCTTGAATTCGGTCGGCCCTATGGCCAGGACCGCCCACGGTGCCTTCAAGGGTCGCGGCAGCCAGTTGTAGATCTGTTTCGCGCGCAACCAGCGCCGACTGCGGCTGCCCTGGTCGTTGTAGATTGCAATGAACAGCTGGCCCCCGGGTGCCACCAACGGCACGACGTTGCCGAGCGCCTGCCACATGCTGCCGGTGTGATGCAGCACACCCCAGGAGTACACCACGTCGAAGCGTCCCAGGCCCGCGAGATAGCCGGCATCGAGCACGGAGGCCTCGGCGATGGTCCACGTCTCGTCGCCGGGATAGAAGCGCTGGCGCAGTGTAGCCGTGCAGGCAACTGAATGCGGGTCGTAGTCGAAGGAATGTACGCGCGCCCCGAGGCGCCGCGCCGCCAGACTGAACAGGCCGCTGCCGGAACCAGCGTCGACGAAAGATCTGCCGGCGAGGCTCGTGACGCCGAGCATTTCGCGCAACGACTCGACCGCGTAGCTCACGCGTTCCTCGGTCAGACTGGCGAGAAATCGCGCCCAGTTCTTGCCGAATTCAAAGCGGTCGCCACTCGCCACTTCCCTGGCGTGTGTGCCCTGCCCCTGGCTATTGACTACCGCATCCACATCCTGGTCCCACAACGCACATCCGCAAGGATGCTACGAGATTTGCCCACTTCACACTAGCGGCGCCACGCGCTGACTGCTCCGCTTGTGGCGCGCACGCCATTGCGTACTGGATTACGTAATCTCAGTCGCCGCCCTGCGTGCGGGCATAACTCACCTTATGCCAGGCGCGTCCTGAGCCGCCACTGATCCACACCCAGAAACCCAGCCACGCGGCTGCATTCAGCGTCACAAACGAGGCAGCCGCCGCGGCGAGGCGCGAACGCGCGCTGATGAGGCCGCACAGCGCGAACAGCGCCAGTGCGTAGAAGGCCAGCTGTGCCCAGAAGGCCAGCTGATAGAGCGGGCCATGCAGCACTGCGCTGCTGGCGAATACGCCGATCAGCAGCCACGGGACCAGCAGGCGCAGCACCTTGTGTGAAAGGAACTGCAGCCATAGGGGATTGCGCCAGGGCAGCAGCGCCTGTGGCAGAGCCGCCATGAGCTGGAAGTTGCCGCTTAGCGTGCGTACCTTGCGACGAAATTCGTCGCGCGGCCGCTCCGGCAGACGGTCGTAGGCAAGCGCGCGCTCATCGTGCAGCACGCGGTAACCCTGCATGGCGACGCGCAGCGGCCAGTACACATCATCGAGCAGCAGTCCTGGCGGAACCGGCGTGAACAACTCGCGGCGCAGCGCGGCGATCGAGCCGGAGACACCGACGCTCGAGTGTAGACGCGACTCGTTGCGGCGCAGCCATTTCTCGTAGCGCCAGTACAGGCCGATGCCCGCGAGCGCGCCGGGTGTGACCTCGAGCAGCAGCTCCCCGCTCGCCGCTCCCACCCGCGCGTCAGAGAAGTTGCGCAGCAGCGCCTGCAGGGCATCATCGGCCCAGCGCTGGCGCGCATCTGCAAACACCAGGATTTCGCCGCGCGCGAGCGCACAGCCACGCGACAGGGCATAAGCCTTGCCGTGGTTCTCCGGCAGCTCAAGTACCTGCACCAGCGAGCCTGGATAGGCGCGCGCCAGCTCCGCTGTGCCATCGCGGCAGCCATCGGTCACGACAATGATCTCGCCCGCGCAACCGCAGCCGGCGACCAGGCGCGCCAGCTCATCGAGTCTGGCGCGGATACGCGGTGCCTCATCGTGGACCGCAATGACGACACTCAGCGAGCGGGGATCGGCCGCCGCGGGCGCCGGGCCGGAGGCCGGGCGCAGCGCCGCCAGCAGCCACACGGCGGCAGGATATAAGAAGTAGGTGTAGGCGATGAGCACCCCGCCGCCCCAGAACAATGCCATGAGGACGGCATGCACGACACTGTCGTTATGACTCACGGCGGCGATTCCACCATGAGTTGCGTCGGCCGCGCCGCCGGATCAGGACGCCGGTAGTCGGGCGCGCTCGATAACTGTTGCCTTGAGGCATTCCTCATCAAGGAATGATAGTCGCAGGATCGTACGGGCGCGTCGCAGCTCGGTTTCGTGTGCACCAGTGTTACAATGCAGTGCACAATCTAGAATGCTAAGACATGACGCAACATCATGATAAATGTGATATTCAAGTTTAAATTGTGGCCGAATAATTTTCTCTTGCACTGCATACAAATAAATGTATAATGGCCGCCAGTTATCACTGATGCAGGAGTTGCCACCATGATCGACAAACAAGCCTTTGACCCCAGCGCCATGATGGCTGCGACCCGCGAAGCCTTCGCCCCCGTGCTGAAGGCGCAGCAGGACAGCTTCAAGAGCTTCGAGCGCCTGGCGCGTCTGCAGTACGCAGTCGCCGGTGACGTGCTCGAGTCAGGCCTCGCCCGCGTGAACGCCAGCTTCGTTGCTGCCAGCCCGAGCGACCTGCTCAGCAAGCAGAGCGAGCTCAGCACGCAGCTGGCCGAGAAGCTGCGCGCCCGCGCCGAGGAATTCGCGACGGTGACGTCCGAGATCCAGGCGAAGTTCGGCCAGCTCGGCAGCGAGATCGCGGCCAAGGCAGTGCGCGGCCGCAAGGCAGCCTGATATTGTGGCGGTCCATCGCACCCGGGAGTTCCTACTCCCGGGTGCGGTTCCTTTTAGAGGGGGATCGCCGTGACCGTCCGTTCGAAGAAGAAAGCCCGGCGCGCCGCGCGCCCGGCTGCAAAGCCCGCAACCACCTCTCCCCCTGAGTCACCCTGCAAAGCCGAGGTCGAGCGCCAGCTGCAGGCGCAGCTCGCGGCGCTCACCGGCGGACTCGCGCCCGCTGATTACGCCGAGACGTGGTGGGACTGGTATCTGGGGGTCGCGAATCATCCGCCGCGCCAGATGGAGCTGGCACGCAGCGCTTGCGAAAAAGTGCTCGACAGCTGGCAGTTCGTGACGCGCGCCGGCAATGGCGCGCCGCTCGCGCCGGGTGCCGAGGAACTTGGTTTCGGTGATTCCGCCTGGAATACCTGGCCGTTCAATGTGTACGCGCACACGTACGCGAACTGGGTCTCCTGGTGGCAGCAGGCGCTCGCGCCCGCCGCCGATGCGCCGGACCCACAATCCGCACGGCGCAACTTCTCCGGCAAATTGCTGCTGGAAGCGGCCTCGCCCGCCAACTTCCTGCATACCAATCCGCGGCTTCTCAATCAGACCGCCGCGGAATCCGGCCAGAATCTGATCCGCGGGCTCAAGCACTGGCTCGAAGACGCGCAACGCATGGGTGGCGGCGGGCCCACTCCCGGAACCGAGAATTTTCAGGTGGGCAAGGACGTCGCGATCACCCCTGGCAAGGTGGTCTATCGCAATCGCCTGATCGAACTGCTGCAATATTCGCCGCAGACACCGAAAGTCTACGCCGAGCCGGTGCTGATCACGCCGGCCTGGATCATGAAGTACTACATCCTCGATCTGTCGCCGCGCAATTCGCTGGTGCGCTACCTGGTCGAGAACGGCCACACCGTCTTCATGATTTCCTGGAAGAACCCCAATGCCGCCGATCGCGAGCTCGGCATGGATGACTATGTGCGGCTCGGCTTCGTCGAGGCTCTCGCGGCCGTGCGTCGCCTGGTACCGCGTAAAAAGGTGCACGCGGCGGGCTACTGTATCGGCGGCACGCTGCTGGCGATCGCCGCGGCGCAGCTCGCGGCTGCCGGCGACCGCTCGCTCGCCTCCCTGAGCTTCTTCGCCGCGCAGGTCGACTTCAGCGAGCCCGGCGAGCTGTCGGTGTTCATCACACCCAATCAGATCGCCATGCTCGAAGCCATGATGCATAAGAATGGCGTGCTGGAGAGTGAGCGCATGGGTGGCGCGTTCGCGCTGCTGCGTTCGCGCGATTTGTTGTGGAATCCGGCCGTCGAGCAGTACGTGCGTGGCGAGCGACCCAAGCTGAACGATCTCATGGCGTGGAATGCCGACGGGACGCGCATGCCCTGGCGCATGCACAGCGAGTACCTGGAACGCCTCTATCTGAGGAATGAGCTCGCCCAGGGAACGTTTACACTCGATGGCAAGGGGCTCAGCTTGGCGAAACTGCAGTTACCGATGTTCGTCGTCGGCACGGAAACCGATCATGTCGCGCCGTGGCGCTCGGTGTACAAGATCCGCGGCCTGACGCGCAGCGCCGACTTCACCTTCCTGCTCACCAGCGGCGGACACAATGCCGGCATTGTCAGCGGCCCGGTGCACCCGAAGCGCCGGCATCGGCTGCTGACTTGGCACGACCCGAAGCGCTCGTTGTCACCGGAGGCGTGGCTGGAGAAAGCGCCATTGCACGAAGGTTCCTGGTGGCCGGCGTGGCTCGGCTGGCTGCAGCAGCACTCCAGTGCGCGCCAGGAGAGCGCCCGCGCGACCCCGACCGGAAAGCGCGCTGCCGCGCTTGAGGATGCCCCCGGGCAGTACGTGCGCGAATGAGGCCGTGCGCAATGGACGGACTGGGCAATCGGCGTAGGAGTAATATCCGCTAGTCAGTGCCTGATGCAAACAACGGGGGATTGGGCGATGACCACGAAGACCAAACGGATTGCCTATGTTACCGGCGGCATGGGTGGCATCGGCACTTCCATCTGCCGCCGCCTGTGCAGCGACGGCTACACGGTGATCGCCGGGTGCGGCCCGGGTTCCGCGCGCAAGGACCGCTGGCTGGCGGAAATGCGCTCGGAAGGCTGCAACATTCACGCTTCCGAGGGTAACGTCTCCGACTGGGACTCCACCAAGCACGCATTTGATGCTGCGCGTGCCGAGATCGGACCGATCGACATTCTGGTGAACAACGCCGGCATCACGCGCGACGGCACGTTTCAAAAGATGAATTTGGATGCCTGGCGTGCGGTCATCGATACCAATCTCAACTCGTTGTTCTACGTCACCAAGCAGGTGATCGACGGCATGATCGAGCGCGGCTGGGGCCGCATCGTCAACATCTCCTCGGTCAACGGACAGAAAGGCCAGTTCGGCCAAACCAACTATTCGACCGCCAAGGCGGGAATCCACGGCTTCACCATGGCGCTGGCGCAAGAAGTCGCAGCGCGCGGCGTGACCGTGAATACCGTCTCGCCGGGTTACATCGGCACCGACATGGTGCGTGCCGTCAAGCCGGAGCGCCTCGAAAAAATCGTCGCCGGCATTCCGGTCAAGCGCCTGGGTGAGCCGCAGGAAATCGCTTCGATCGTCGCCTGGCTGGCCAGCGAGGAGTCCGGTTTCGCGACCGGCGCGGATTTCTCGCTCAACGGCGGCCTGCACATGGGTTAGCGGGCGCAGCGCGCCACGCGCGGAAGCGAATCGTTGAAAGTCTGCGTAGTAGGCGCTGGCGCCATCGGCGGCTTGCTCGGCACGCGGCTCGCGCGCAGTGGCGCCGCCGAGGTCTCGGCGCTAGCGCGCGGGACGACGCTCGTCGCCTTGCGTGACCACGGATGGCGTCTGCAGGAGGGTTCGGTGCTGCTGCAGGCTCCGGTGGCACTGGCCTCTGACGATCCGTGCGAACTCGGCCGCCACGACCTGGTCATCATCGCACTCAAGGCGCCGGTGCTGCCGGCCCTCGCCCCGCGCCTCGCACCGCTCATCGATGAGAGTACGGTGGTGCTGCCGGCCATGAACGGCATTCCCTGGTGGTTCGGCGCCGGCATCGCTGCGCTCGGCGAGCGGCCGCTGCAGAGCATCGATCCGGGCGGGAGGATTGCCGCGGTCATTGCGCAGAGCTGCGTGGTCGGCTGCGTGGTGCACGCGAGTGCCACTACCGGGCCGCCCGGCATCACTCAGCACCGCATGGGACGCGGACTCATCATCGGCGAGCCGGATGGCGCGCAGTCGGCGCGCGCCGCGGCGCTGAGCGGCCTGTTCGAGCGCGCCGGTTTCGAGGTCAGCGCTTCCCGTCGCATTCGCTACGACATCTGGTACAAGCTCTGGGGCAACATGACCATGAACCCGGTCTCGGCCCTCACCGGTGCCACGGCCGATCGCATTCAGAACGATGATCTGGTGCGCGCCTTCTGCTCGGCCGCGATGAGCGAGGCCGCCGCGGTCGGCGCGCGCATCGGCTGCGCGGTGACCGAATCTCCCGAGGATCGCCACGCGGTCACGCGCAAACTGGGTGCTTTCAAAACCTCCATGCTGCAGGACGTGGAAGCGCAGCGTCCCATCGAGCTCGACGCTCTGGTCGGCGTGGTGCGCGAGATCGGCCTGCGCGTCGGTGTGCCGACACCGAACATCGACGCATTGTTTGGCCTTACGCGCCTGTTCGGCGAGGTGCGTGGGCTGTATCCCGCTCGTTAGCTCTGCCGCCGACGGCATTCACGGCGCCTTCGCGCCGGCGACGACACACACAGCACCCCCGCTGCCCTGCGCCAGCCGCGACAGGCTGTAGCCAAACGCGCACGTCTCTACATCGAGACATTTGCGAGCGCCGCGCTGAGGCTTTTTACTGCGGCGCAATCCGCAGCTGAGCAACAGAGCTGACGGCGGACCCAGAACGCCGCGCGCGCTGCGCTTTGACTGCAAAACAAGGGCAAACCCAACCGCAAGGGGGGGACGCAAAGCCTCCGGTCTCGAGACTGAGATAGCGGGGTCACCGGCAGTGCCGACCGTCACTTCGGCCTCATTGAGCAGGCGGCCGCGCGCGCAGCACGGCTGCAGGAGAGGCAAATGCCCCGAATCTTCGCCGTGTTTGGATCCCTGCGTTTCGTGTTGCTTGGTGTGCTTACCCTCAGCGCAACCTGTCTGAGTTCGAACGCAAGTGCACTCACCATCTCGGGCACCCCGCTCAGCGTGGTATTCGCGAACAAGAGCTATTCCTTCACCCCGAGCGTCAGCGGCTCCAACGGTCACGCGCTCGCGTTCTCGATCGTCAACAAGCCCACCTGGGCCAGCTTCAGCAGCACCACGGGCAAACTCTTCGGTACACCGACGCTGGCGCAGGCCGGCTGGACCACGCACATCGTCATCTCGGTCAGCGACGGCGCCAGTTCCGCCGCGCTGTCGCGCTTCGACCTGCTGGTGCGTTACGACAAGGTGCCGCCGACCATCACCGGCACACCGCCGACCAGCGTCAGCGCCGGTAGCGCTTATAAATTCCAGCCGGTGGCCAAGGATGCCGCCGGCAACCCGATGTACTTCACGATCACCAACAAGCCGGATTGGGCGACCTTCAGCATTGTCACCGGCCTGTTGTCCGGCACGCCGAGCAACGCACAGGCCGGCACCTATGCAAACATTGTCATCCGTACCACCGATGACAATGAATCGGCCTCACTTGCGCCCTTCAGTATCACGGTCAAGTCGGCCGCGCCGCCCGGGGGTACCGCCACGGTAAGCTGGGACGCGCCCACCGAGAACACCAACGGCAGCGCGCTCACGAATCTCGCGGGCTACTGGATCCACTATGGCACCTCGCCGGCGAATCTCAGCCAGCTGGTCGAGGTCGCCGGTACGACGGTTACGAGCTACACGGTCGACAACCTGGCGGCGGCGACCTGGTATTTTGCGATTACCGCCTACACGACGAGCGGTGAGATGAGCGCGCAGTCGGCGATCGCCAGCAAGACGATCGACTAAGTAGCAGCAGGACCGGGCGGCGGCGCCGCCGCCTCGGCGCGCGTGGCACCAAGTGTCGCCACCAATTCGCGCACGTCGGCCGCGCTGATCTCGCCGTGCGTGGCGCAGATACGGATGACCTCCTGCCCGGCAAAAGTGGTGGCCGCCACCCAGGCGCGGCGCGAGGCCAGCACGCGCCGCACGATCTCACGGATCGGCGGATAGCCGGGCGGGGGCGTGACGCACAGGACCGCCAGATGCGAATCATTGCGCACGCTCCAGCCGGCGGCACGCAGCTGTGCAGCGATCTGCGCGATTACCTCGACCGCCCGTTCGACGTGCTGCGCGTAACCCTGCCAGCCGGCCGCGGCGAGCGACAGGAACAGCTTCAGGCCCATAAAGCGGCGCGACCACTGCACGCTGTTGAGGTACGGATCGAGCGCACTCACGGTGGAGGGCATGAAATCGGTGGCCACCCGACACGCATCACTGAGTACCGCCGGATGGCGTGTGATGAACATGCCGCAGCCCATGGTGGTCGCGAACCACTTGTGCGCATCGATCGTCAGTGAGTCGGCGCGCTCGATCCCGGCGAGCACACCCCGCAGGCGCTCAGAGCACAACGCCGCGCCGCCCCAGGCCGCATCGACGTGGTACCACAGGCCGAACTCACGCGCGATCTCGGCACACGCCAGCAGCGGATCGACCATGCCGCCACCGGTGGTGCCGGCAGTGGCCGAAATCATGACCGGCACGATGCCCGCCTGAAGATCGCTACCAACGGCTTGGGCGAGCGCCTCGGCGCGCATTTGCCCGCGCTCGTCCGTGGCGATCAACCGCAGCGCATCCCGACCCACGCCCGCCTGATGGACGATCTTGAACCAGGCCGGCTGGCACTCACGCGAGGTATACATGGCGACCGGACCGGAGAAGGCACGCACGCCGGCGCCGCTGAAGCGCGGTTCCGCCCGCGTCAGCGCGCACAACAGCGCGGTGTAGTTGGCCTCGGAGCCCGCCGTGGTGAAATGACCGCCGGCATCCGCCGGCAGCCCGGCACGCTGCGCGAGCAGGCGCACGACATGCGCCTCGATGGCGACCGGCACGGGCGAGGAACCGGAGCTCGCGAGCTGTGGATTGAAGGCGCCCGCAATGCGGTCGGCGAGCTGCGCGGGAAAGTTTGCGGCTGGATTGAACAAGCCGAAGTAGCGCGGGTGATTCATATGCACCACGCCGTGCTCGAGCTGCGTACAGGTCCATTCCAGCAGCCGCTCTGCCGCCTGCGGGGCCGCGAAGTCGAAAGTGGCGAGCTCGGCGCGAAACTGCGCCATGTCGATGGTCGGAACGACCGAACCGGCAGGCACGCGCTCGGCCGCCGCCAGCAGCCGCTGAGTCAGCAGGTTCTCCAGGCGCTCGCGCGCGGCGCGTTCCGGAAACAACGCCGCCGGCGGCGCCGGTAACGGCCGGTCAGCGCTCATGCGCGCTCATCCGGCGCCGGCGGCATTCAGTGCCTGGTCGAGGTCGGCGATGATGTCGTCGATGTGCTCGATGCCGACGCTCAGGCGAATGGTCTCGGGACCGATGCCAGCGAGGCGCTGCTCCTCGGTCGACATCTGCCGGTGGGTGGTCGAAGCGGGGTGGCAGGCGAGCGACTTGGCGTCACCGAGATTCACCAGTCGCTTGAACAGGTGCAGCGCGTCGTAAAAGCGCACCCCGGCATCGAAGCCGCCGCGGATTGCGAAGGTCAGCAGCGAGCAAGCGTGACCGTTGAGATACTTCTGCACCAGCCCGTAATACGGGCTCTCCGGAAAACCCGCATAGCTCACCGAGTCAACGCGCCGGTCGTCGCGCAGGAACTCTGCCACGCGGCGCGCGTTGGCTACGTGCCGCTCCACCCGCAGGGCGACCGTCTCCACGCCCTGCAGCAGCAGAAACGCGCTGAGCGGCGACAGCACCGCTCCCATGGTCCGCTGCAGCACGCTGCGGCAACGGCCGATGTAGGCGGTCGGCCCATAGTGTTCGGTGTACACCAGATCATGATAGGAATGATCGGGCTCGGTCAGCATCGGATAACGCGCGGCGTGCTTCTCCCAGGGAAAACGCCCGCTGTCGATGACGATGCCGCCGAGCGTGGTGCCGTGACCGCCGAGGAACTTGGTCAGAGAATGGATGACGACGTCGGCGCCGTGATCGATCGGCCGTACCAGGATGGGCGTCGGCACGGTGTTGTCGACGATGAGCGCGACGCCGGCGCGGTGCGCGACCTCAGCGATCGCCGCGAGATCGCAGACGTTACCCGCCGGATTTCCCACCGTCTCGCAGAAAACCGCCCGCGTCTTGTCATCGATCAGCGCCGCGAGTTCCTCCGGCCGGTCGCTGCGGGCGAACTTGGCGTGGATTCCCAACTGCGGCAGTACGTGCGCAAACAGCGTATGGGTGGTGCCGTACAGTTGCGGTACCGAGACGATGTTGTATCCCGCCTGCACGATGGTGAGCACGGAAAAGTACAACGCCGCCTGTCCGGAACTGACGCTGAGAGCATCCATGCCGCCCTCGAGCTCGGTGACGCGCGCCTCCAGCACACCGTTAGTGGGATTGGCGATGCGCGTGTAGCGGTAGCCCTCGGTTTCGAGATTGAACAGCGCCGCGCCGTGCGCGGCGCTGTCAAACGAATAGGCCACCGTCTGATAAATCGGCACCGCCACGGCCTTGGTAGCCGGATCGGAGTCAAAGCCGCCGTGCAGTGCGATTGTCTCTGGTCTCATTGCTTGCCTCTGGCTGATTGCTACGCCGTGTTGCCGGCGTCGACCGTCAGCACGATTCCGGTGATATTGCGCGCCCGCTCGCTGAGCAGAAATTCGACCGCCGCCGCCACGTCCTCCGGCTCCACCAAGCGCTTGAGTGCACTGCGCCGCGCGATTTGCGCGCGCTCGCCCTCATCCATTTCCTTGGTCATCTCGGTGGTTACGAAGCCGGGGGCCACCGCGTTGACGGTAATGCCGAGTGACCCGACCTCGCGTGCTAGCGAGCGAGTGAAGCCGAGCAGCGCCGCCTTGGTGGCCGAATACGCGGAAAGCCCGCTGTAGCCGGTCGCGCTGACGATGGAACTGATATTGATGATTCGCCCGCTACGCGCCAGCATCATGGTGCGCAGCACATACTTGGTGAGCAGAATCGGCGAGACGATATTGAGGCGCGTCAGGCGTTCGACGTCGGCATCGCGCATGATGCTCAGTACACCCGCCGTGCCCAGACCGGCGTTGTTGACCAGCCCGTAGAAGGAACCGAACTCCTTGCGCAGCCCGGCCACGAACGGCGCCAGCGCGGCGCTGTCGGCGAGATCGCAGGCGCGAAACTCGATGCGGCCCTGTGTGGGCGTAAGCGCAGCCACGCGTGCGCGCAGTTCCGCGCTCTCGCTGCGCGCGACGGCGATGACCCGCTCGCCCGCGGTTGCCAACGCCGTGGCGATCGCCAGGCCGAGGCCGCGCGTCGCGCCGGTGACGATGATGTTACGCATTCGGGCGCACCAGCTTGCCGGACTCGGACATCTGCAGCGCCGGCACGATGCGGATGATCGCCGGCACCTTGTGGGCCGGCAGCGCGCGCTTGCAGGTGTCGAGTAGCTCGCGCTTGAGCATCTCCGGCGGCGGCCGCTCCGGTCGCTCACCGCTCGGTTCGGCGAGCACGACATCGGCCGCCACCACCGCGCCGGTAATGGGGTTGGGACGTGAACGGGCGAGCGACATGCGTACCCAGGGATGCGAGTTGATGACCGCCTCGATCTCTTCCGGGTGCACTTTGAGTCCGCCGACGTTGATGACGCCGCCGGTGCGGCCGACGAAATGATAGCGGCCGGCGCGCAGTTCAACGCGATCGCCGGTGTCGACGAAGCCGTCCGTGCGCCGCAGCGGCGGTGCGTCCGCATCCAGGTAGCGCAGCGCGTTGCCTGCCGAGCGGATCTGCAGTGTGCCCTCGGCGACGCGCAGCTCAATGTCGCCGCCGCTACCGAGCAGGTCTGCCGGGAATCCGGCCGTGCCGTCGCCTACCTCGAAAGCTACCCCCGCCTCGCTCGAGGCGAATGCGTGCGCGATGGCGGCCTGCGGATACACCGCCCGCAGGCTGTCGAGAACCGACTGATCGGCAATCTCGCCCGAGAGCCGTACGTAACGGGGCTCGAGCGTTGCGGCGGCGCCGCTCATCAGCATGCGGCGCCAGTGTGACGGCGTGCCGGAGATATGGGTGACGCCGGCAGTGCGCGCACGCGCGAGAAATTCCGCCACCGGCTCGCCGGCCGCCGACAGTACTAGCGAGCCGATGTGCATCGAGCGCAGGAAGATCTGCAAGCCGCCGTAGCGGCGGATGTCGTAGAAGGTACTCCAGAGAGCGCTGCCGCGCGCGGCGGGCCGTCGGCGCAGGACACTTGTTAGTGTTGCGAGCGTATGCAGCACCAGCTTGGGGGCGCCGCTGGTGCCGGAGGTGAGCAGCACCCACTCGGTCTCGTGCGACTGGTGCCGCTCGCGCAACCCCGCCGACAGCTGCGGTCGCAGCTGTACGCTCACGGCGAAGGCGGCGGCCAGACCCTGCGGCGCGCCTGTTTCATCGCCGACCCACGCATCCGCGCCGGCAGTCGTCACGACGTGTTGCAGATGCTCGCCAGGCAAATCCGGCGGGCACAGCACCAGGCGGCGGGCGACGCCGTCGAGTTCCAGCAGCGCAAGCGCGGCACTCAACTGATCGCGAACACCGAGCAGCACGGTGCGACCACGCAGGTCCTCCAGCCGGCCGCCGAGGCTGGAGGCCTGCCCGAGCGTGGCAAGCGAAATCGCCTGACTTTGGCCATAGAGGGTGCCTTCGGGCTGCCTCCCCGCAGCCGAAATCACTCCCCACAGCCAGGTCGGATGGTGTGTGCCGGTGTCCGTAACGCCCTCTTTTTCCACATTCTAGGGGTTGCGGACGGCCAAAATCACCCCGCGTGGTCCACGCTGTGAGGCAGCTATCACCTGGCGCGCCGCCAAGCGCCCAGCGGACCCCGGAGGGTGCCTGCTCAACCGTTGCTCCAGGTCCAGTCACCGGCCGCGGCACGGCAGCCGCCACCGGGTGCCCCGGTCCAGGCGCGGCCGCGCACGGCCCGGCCGCTCGCCGCTCCCGTCGGCTGGCTCTGGCGCAGTGCCCGCGCGCCGTTGATCCACACCTCCTCAACGCCCGTGGCCAGCTGATGCGGCTTCTCATAGGTGGCGTGATCTTGGACAGAGGCCGGATCGAACACTACGACGTCGGCGAAGTTGCCCACTTTGAGCACGCCGCGATCGGTCAGCGATAGGGTCGCAGCCGGTAGCGCGCTCAACTTATGGATCGCCTCCTGCAGAGTGAGGTCACGTTCCTTGCGCACATAGAGCGCCAGCACGCGGGCGAAATTGCCGTACGCGCGCGGATGCGAATTCGACTTGAGAAACACACCCTCCGGAGCGGGCGCCCGCTCATCGGAATCGAAACTCACCCAGGGGAGTGCCGCTTCGCGCCGCACGTTCGCCTCGGACATGAGGAAGTAGGCGACGCCAACACGGGAGCCGTCCTCGATCACCAGATCGATCGCCGCATCCGCCGGCGATACCCCACGCTCGCGGGCAACCGCAGCGAGCGTCTTGCCGGTGAGCGGCTTCAGCCGGGGATTCTTAAAGGCGAGCAGCAGCGTGCCAGAGGGTCCGGCCGCACCCAGCAGGTTTTCCCAGCCCGGTCTCGGATCGCGCATGTCGGCCAGCACGCGTGCCCGCTGGACCGGATCTTTGAGCCGGGCAATCCAGGCCTCGAGGCCGCCGTCTTGCACCCACGGCGGCATCGCGGCATCGAGTCCGGTAGCGGCCGCGGTGTACACGTACATATCGGCGGTGATGCGCACGCCGGATTTGCGGGCGGCCTCGATGGCCGCAATCAGCGCGTCCACTTTGCTCCAGTTACGCTGCCCTGCGACTTTGAGGTGATAGATCTCGGCGGGTGCGCCCGAAGCCCGGGCGATGTCGACGGTCTCCTGCACCGCCTCCAGCAACCGGTCGCCCTCGCTGCGCATATGCACGCTGTAGATGCCGCCACAGCGGGCCGCTTCGCTTGCGAGCGCGATCAGTTCCGGAGTCTTGGCATACTGGTTGGGACTGTAGATGAGTGCGGTCGTCACCCCCACGGCGCCCTGTTCCATCGCCTGCTGCACCAAGGCGCGCATCTGCGCCAGCTGCGGCGCGCTCGGCTGCACATCGCGCTCGCCGAGCACGTAGGTGCGTACGGTGCCCGCACCCACGAAGGAGGCGACGTTCGGGCTGATGCGATGCTGCTCGAGCTCGTGCAGATATTCGCCGAGAGTAGTCCAGTCGACGGTGTAGTGAATGTCGCCCTGCCGCTGCAACAGAAGTTTTTGCATCTCGGGATTGAGCGGACCCATCGAATCTTCGCCGAGGACTTCAAGCGTCACCCCCTGACGCAGATCGCTCAACGCGCGACCGTCGATCAGCAGCGATTCCTCCGGATGCGCGAGCATGTTGATGAAACCGGGCGCCACGGCTTTGCCGCGCGCATCGAACTGCTCGCGCGCGCTCCCCGGAGCGTGCGCGCCGACATAGACGATGCGGTCTCCCCGCAGGGCGACGTCACCGACAAACGGGGCGGCGCCGCTGCCGTCGTAAACGGTGCCGCCGCGGATCAGCACGTCATAAGCCTCGCTTGCCAGCGCCGGCGCGCAGCTGCCCCACAGGCAGATGAGCGCTGCGCGCAGCGGCACCTTCATCGAGGGGCTGCCGCCGGTGCGGTCAAGGCCAGCACCGCGTAGCCGGTGGCCGCATCGCTCATGAAGCGCCCGACGTTGCTGCTCATGTTGCGATGCTTGTTGATTGATCGCGCCACCCAGAACTCTTCCGGTCCGCGCAGCCACAGTCCGCCATGGCCGCTTTGATTGTGTGTCAGCCAAGCCCGCCCGCGCTGCACCTGCAGCACCACCGCGGGGTCGCCGCTCTCTTCCAGCACCAGCGTTGCCAGCCCGGTCGCGTAGCCGTCGCTCTCGGAATCCTGCAACAGCGTTCGCTGCGTGCAGCTCGGGATCAGGCGCGACAGGCTCCAGCCGCCGTCGGGGTTTTGTGCACGCGCGGTCTCGGCGATGAGCGCAGTCCGTTCATCGCTGCTCAGGAGGCCGGGGAGTCTCTCGGCGGCCCACAGCAGGATCAGGCGGTTGTGCAGCGACTGGGCGGCGTACTCGCGTCGTAGGTAGGCGCGCAGCAGCGCGAGCTGCGCCGCGCTGGCGGCGCTCGACGCGTAGTCATCCGGTGCGCTGCCGACCGCGAGCGCGGCCAGGGCGGCGCCGTAGTACTGCGACTCAACAATCTCCCACGGGGCCAGCGTGAAATCCAGCCAGGCCCAGGATCCGGCATTGACGCCTGAGCTCTGTTGCTCCGTCCACATGTTATCGAGTGCCAGGCGCGTATCGGCAGTGAGATGGCCGGTGCGAGCGTCGTCCCAGGCCAACATCAGTGCGCTTAGCACCGCCTCAGTGCCGCGCGACTGCGCCGTCTTGCCGGGCGCGTCCGGCCCATCAAAGTAGAACGGGCTGATCTCTTTCCACATGCGCACACGCTTGCGCACGTCATCCATCATGTTGCGCTCGTTGGGATTCGGTGCCGTCTCGCCCAGCATGCTGCGCAGATTCGGCCGCGCCATCGCGTACGGAACCGCGGTATGACAGGAAAAGCAGAATGTCCCGTGATCGCGCGCCGCCTTGGGCCACTCTGTCCACCATTGCATGCGGCGGTCCAGGTACGCTGCGGCCGCCCGCGGGTCCCAGGCACCGGTGCTCGGCGGCGGGCGTGAACACGCCGCCAGGCTCAAGGCGATGACGATCATTGCGGTACCACGTGCGCGGCTGCTGGGCATGCACGGCCAAGCCTACCGCAAGTGGGTGGCACCGCCACTGCAGGTGTAAGACATTGATTTAATGCAACTCTGTCAGCGATCGCTGACGCTGGGAGCGCCGTGCAGGTCAGTCGGAGCCGACATCCGCTCGTCCCCTTCGTCTGCTATCGGTGCACACGGCACTCGCGAAGAATCCTCCCCGACGATAGAAGAAGGAGCGCGCCGTGTTGGAACGTTCACTACAGCCACACCGGACGCAGTTGCTGCTGCTGGCGGGGTTGCTGTGTGGCCTTCCGCTCGGCGCACACGCAGGGGGCGTCGCAGTCAATCACTTCGCGCCGCCGGAAAAAGCCGCGGCACGCATCACGCATAACCTGTTGCTGCAACTGCCGAGCCAGAAACTCATGGACGCCGCTCCGCAACGCGCGGCGGTGCGTTTGGATGCATTGCGTCCGCAACAGCCGTTCGTGCGCACCTCGCAGCCGCTTAAGCTGGATACCGAAGCCAGCGCAGAAGAGGTCACGCGGGCCGCGTTTCCCATTCACTGGCAGAATGCGCCCGATCACGTGTCGCCTGAGTTCGTACATATCGTGAAGCGATTCCGCCACGAGGGGCTCCCGGTCGTGCGGCTGTGGCAGTCGGGGCGCAACCTGTTGCATGTCGGGCTCAACGGTCACGGTACGCCCGGGATCTGGTTCACTCAAACCGACCCCAACTGATCGTGACATCAGGTCACGATCACATTCTCACAGCCGCTCAGCACTGCCGCAGCTGACGGGGTGTTTGCGGCCGCCTACTGCAGCGGCCGGGAGGTCACCCGTCAAGCCGGGTCCGGGCCACCCTGGTCACTCGCGACGCCGACAGCCGGCTCTTCTTGCTGACGTCGCGCGCAACACGGGGGGCGGCCTGACCGGCATCGCCGCACCACCCTCAGCGTGCGTGAGGCGCGAGACCGCCCCTCTATGCAATTGTCAACGTCCCGTTAGAGGTAGTAGCGATGCGCAAATAGGCTCAGGCGAGCCCTCGGTGCGACTTTTTCCCGCGCGTAACGTGGCGCGCGAGTGGATAGTCAGGCGGCATTCGGCCATCATCCGCCAACACATTCTCGCCCGTGCCGGGCCGCGACTCGCGCCAGCTTCATTGCGTAGTGCGGATCGCTCACGCGGGCCACAAAGCCAAGGTGCAAAAGGGGAGCCGCCGGCGCCAAGCCCCCTTCAGGATTGTTAAATCGGCCCGAAATCCGGCGCTGCTAGGAAGGACTTAGCACGCAGTATGCAGCGAGATATGCCCATGACCCCGTTCGTCGCTTACGGCCGCGGCCGCTCGCGTGACACCGAGCGGTCTGTGCGTAGCCTGCGCGCCATCGCCGCATTCAGCGCCTCTCTGGCCATGATGGATCTCGGCGGCTGCGCGGTCGGACCGAACTTCAAGCGACCGGCCGCCCCGCAGACCGAAAGTTACACCGCCGAACCACTACCGCCGCAGACGGTGGCAACGGAAGGCACCGCGGGTAACGGACAGACCCTTCTCTACGGTCGTGACATCCCGGCTGAATGGTGGACGCTGTTTCACTCGGACAAGCTGAACGTGCTGGTGCGGCAATCAATGCAGGACAGTCCGGACGTGGCGGCGGCACAGGCCGCGCTGCGACAGGCTCACGAAAACCTGCTGGCACAAGAGGGTAGCTTCCTGCCGGCCATCGATGGCACGGCTTCGGGAGTCCGCCAGAAGATCTCCGGTGCGTCTTACGGCCAGCCGCAGCTGGGGTCGTACATCTACAACCTGTTCAACGCGACCGCCAATGTCTCCTACACGCTTGATGTCTGGGGCGGAGTGCGCCGCAGCGTCGAGGCGGCGGGCGCGCAGGCGGACTACGAGCGCTTCCAGCTGGAGGCCACTTACCTTTCGTTGACTGCCAACGTCGTTACCACGGCCATCCAGGACGCCTCCCTGCGGGCACAGATCGATGCGACGCAGCAGATCATCACGGCGGACCGCAAGGAGCTCGACACCGTTCAGCGGCAGCTATCTCTCGGTGGCGTATCGCGACTCGATGTGCTGACACAGCAGACGCAGCTGGCAGCCGAGCTTGCCAGTCTGCAGGTGCTGCAGAAACAGCTGCTGCAGAACCGTGACCTGCTGGCAGCGCTGGTCGGACGCATTCCCAGTCAGCAGCCAGATGCGCAGTTCGTGCTGGACGATCTGCAGTTGCCGCAGGAGCTGCCGCTCAGCGTGCCATCGCAGCTGCTGGAGCAGCGGCCGGACGTGCGCGCCTATGAGGCGCTGCTGCACCAGGCGAGCGCACAGATCGGCGTGGCTACGGCCAACATGCTGCCGCAGGTGAGCATTACTGGCGACTTCGGCGGCACTACAACCCAGTTCTCGGATCTGCTGAAAAGCGGCAGCAATGTCTGGAGCTTCGGGGCGGGAATCACCCAGCCGATCTTTCAGGGCGGCGCACTGCTGCACAAGCGGCGGGCGGCCGTGGCCGCCTATGATCAAGCGGCCGCTCAGTATCAGGGCGTCGTGCTGACTGCTTACCGCAACGTCGCCGATTCGCTGCACGCCGTGAACAATGACGCCGCGGCGCTGGAGCAGCAAACCGTCGCGGCGCGCGCCGCCGGTGATGCGCTGGAGATCTCGCGCAAGCGCTACGCGGCCGGATCGATCAGTCCGCTGGACCTGCTGGTGGTCGAACGCACCTACTGGCAGGCACGCATCGCGCAATTGCAGGCACAGGCGGCGCGCTACACCGACACGGCGGCACTGTTCCAGGCGCTCGGCGGCGGCTGGTGGCATCGCGATGCACCGAGCACTGCAGGCCGCTGAGGCGCACCGGGCCGAAGGAATATTGGGGAACTGATGAAACGCTGGCTGCTACTCATCGCTGCTGTGGTGCTGCTGATCCTGATCATCGGCGGCGTCAAAGGCTATGGAACCTTCAAGATGTTCCAGGGATTCGCGGCCAAGGGACCGCCGAAATTCACAGTAAGTACGACTAAGGCGGCCTATCAGGACTGGCTGCCGCAATTAGGTGCGGTGGGAAGCCTGCGCGCCGAGCGCGGCGCGGACCTCAGCGCCGAAGTCGACGGCATCGTCGACACGATCAACTTCAGCTCCGGAGACAACGTCAAAGCCGGTCAGACGCTCTTGCGGCTGCGCGCCGCCGACGACGTCGCTCATTTGGAATCACTGCGCGCCACGGCAGCGCTGGCCGAGACCAACTACAAGCGCGATAAAGCGCAGTTTGAGGCCGAGGCGATCAGCCAGGCCACGCTCGACAGCGATGCGGCCACGCTGCGCAGCGCCAAGGCTCAGGTCGCCGAGCAGGATGCCCTGGTCGCAAAAAAAATCGTACGCGCGCCCTTCGCAGGTCAGATCGGCATCCGCGCTGTCGATCTCGGGCAATATCTCGCTGCGGGCACCAAGATCGTGACGCTGCAGCAGCTGGATCCGATCTTCGTCGACTTCTCCGTGCCGCAGCAGTCACTGGGACAGGTGCATGTGGGTCAGAAAGTGGCCGTGACTGCGGATGTTCTGCCCGACAAGGACTTCGCCGGGGAGATCACGGCACTTGATCCGCGGGTCGACACCGATACGCGCAACGTGACGGTGCGTGCCACGATCAAGAACCCAGCGCGCAAGCTGCTGCCCGGCATGTATGCCAACGTCAGCGTCGAGGTCGGCGCGCCAGTTCGCTATCTCACCCTGCCGCAGACCGCCGTGGCCTACAACCCCTACGGAGCCACGGTTTATCTGGTGGTGCCGCAGGGCAGCGATGCCGCGCCCAACTCCCAGCCGGGCGCGACCCGCACGCCGAGCGCGCCCGCCGACGCTGACGGCGCTGCCAACCTCGTGGCCAAGCAGGTGTTTGTCACCACCGGGACCACGCGCGGCGACCAGGTCGCGATCCTGAAGGGCGTCAACGAAGGAGATGAGGTCGTCACTTCGGGGCAGATCAAGCTGCGCAATGGGGCGCTCGTGACCGTCAACAATAGCGTGCAGCCGAGCGACGATCCGAACCCGAATCCGCAGGAGCACTAAACGTGACACTGCGCCTCGAGACATGGGTGCCCGGCAGGCTGCAAAGCCCGCGCACGGCCGCTGCGCGGGACGGCTGATGCATTTCACCGATATCTTCATCCGTCGACCGGTGCTCGCGACCGTAGTCAGCCTGCTGGTGCTGGTGCTCGGGCTGCGCGCCCTGCTGAGCCTGCCGATCCGCCAGTTCCCCAAGACCGAGAACGCCACGGTCACGGTCACCACGCTCTACTACGGCGCCAGTGCCGACCTGGTTGCCGGGTTCATCACCACGCCGATCGAGTCGGCCGTGGCCGAGGCCCAGGGTATCGACTACCTGACCTCATCGAGCGTCACCGGCGTATCCACGGTCACCGCCTATCTGCGTCTCAACTACGACTCGAACCGGGCGCAGTCCGAGATCAGCAGCAAGGTGAATTCGGTGCTCAACCAGCTGCCGAACGGCACGCAGCAGCCGGTGATTACTGTGCAGGTGGGCGAGCAGACCGCCGGCATGTACATCGGCTTCAACAGCGAGACGCTGCCGGCCAACCAGATCACCGATTACGTGATCCGCGTCGTGCAACCGAAGCTGCAGGCGGTCCCGGGCGTACAGCGCGCCGAGCTGTTGGGCGGACGGCCGTATGCGCTGCGCGCGTGGCTCGACCCGGCCAAGCTCGCCGCCAACGGCGTCACTGCGGCGGACGTCGCCACCGCGTTAGAGAACAATAACTACCTGTCGGCGCTCGGCACCACCAAGGGGCAGATGATCAGCGTCGATTTGACGGCCGCCACCGACCTGCACTCGGCGGATGAGTTCAAGAACCTGGTCGTCAAGCAAAAGGCCGGCGGCTTCGTGCGCCTGCAGGATCTGGGTAACGTGGTGCTCGGTGCCGAGGACTACGAGTCCGACGTCGCCTTCAAGGGCAAGAGCGCGGTGTTCATCGCCGTCAACGTGGCCCCTGAGGCCAACATCCTCACGGTGATGGAGGCCATTCGCAAACTCTTCCCGGAACTGCAGGCGCAGCTGCCGGCGGGACTGCACGCGGAGATCGGCTACGACGCCACCGGCTACATTAACTCCGCCATCCGTGACGTGGTGCGCACACTGTTTGAGACGCTGCTCATCGTGACGCTGGTGATCTTCCTGTTCTTGGGCAGCGTGCGTTCCGTGATCGTGCCGGTGATCGCGATGCCGCTGTCGCTGATCGGCGCATTCTTCATCATGCTGAGCCTCGGTTACACGATCAACCTGCTGACCCTGCTGGCGCTGGTGCTCGCCATTGGCCTGGTGGTCGATGACGCCATCATCGTGGTGGAGAACGTCGACCGCCACATGAAACTGGGTCAGCCACCGCGCGAAGCCGCGCTCGCGGCCGCACGCGAGCTCGCCGGTCCCATCATCGCCATCTCGGTGGTGCTGATCGCGGTGTACATTCCGATCGGCTTTCAGGGCGGCCTCACCGGCTCGCTGTTCTCGGAGTTCGCCTTCACGCTGGCGGGCGCGGTGGCCGTGTCCGCCGTGATCGCGCTGACCCTGTCGCCGATGATGTGTGCGCGCTTCTTCAAGATGGAGCACGGTGGCGCTAATCGCCTGGTACAAACGATCGATCGCAACTTCGAACGCGTCACCAGCCTGTACCACCGGCTGCTGCGCGCGATGCTGGATGCATGGAAGACCGTGGTGGTCTTCGGTGCCGTGGTGATCGTGCTGATTTTCGTGATGATGGCGCTGCCGATGCTCGGCGTGATGGCCAAGAGCGAGCTCGCCCCGGCTGAAGATCAGAGTTTCATGTTCTACATTGCCACCGGGGCAGCGAATGCTTCCATCCAGCAAATGGGCGGTTACCAGCGCCAGGCCTTTCAGACCCTAAGCGCGATTCCCGAGTACGAGAACGCCTTTCAGTTCGTCGGCCAGGGAACCGGAACCAACAACACCGGCTTCGGCGGCATCATTCTCAAGGACTATTCACAGCGCAGCCGTGGTGCGCCGGCCATTCAGCTCGACCTGCAGCAGCGCGCCAGCCAGATCGCTGGCGCCAACGTTTTCTGGATCAACCCGCCGTCGCTGCCCGGCTCGAACGGTGGCTACCCGGTGCAGTTCGTCATCCAGACTGCCGCGCCCTTTTCCGAGCTTTACCAGGTCTCGCAGGCAGTACTGACCAAGGCACAGGCGACCGGCCGCTTCTACGTGCTCGACAACAGCCTGAAGATCGACAAGCCGCAGAGCACGATGGTGGTGGACCGCAACAAGGTCGCCCTGCTCGGGCTCACCATGAAGGATGTAGGCGCAGCGCTCAGCAGCATGCTGGGCGGTGGCTATGTGAATTACTTCAGCATCTCCGGGCGCTCTTACAAGGTGATTCCGCAGGTGCTGCAGGCGCAGCGGCTGAATCCCGATCAGGTAGACAACTACTACATTCGCACCGCTTCCGGCGCGGTGGTGCCCGCATCCACCGTGGTTTCCTTCCGCACCGACACGGTGCCGGAGTCGATCGATCACTTCCAGCGGCTGAATTCGGCGACGATCCAGGGGGTATTTGGTGGCACGCAGGGTGAAGCTCTGGCGACACTTTCCCGGATTGCCGCCGAGACCCTGCCGCAGGGCTATACGATCGATTACGGCGGCGAATCACGCCAGTTCAAGCAGGAGTCAGGCGGCTTCGTGGCGACCCTCAGCTTTGCCATCATCATCATATTCCTGGTGCTGGCCGCGCAATTCGAAAGCTTCCGCGACCCGCTGGTGGTCATGATGTCGGTGCCGATGGCGATCTTCGGCGCCGTGGTGTTCCTGTTCCTCGGCTTCGCGACACTCAACGTCTACACGCAGGTGGGGCTGGTGACGCTGGTCGGCCTGATCGCCAAGCATGGCATCCTGATCGTGCAGTTTGCCAATGAGCAGCAGCGCGATGGTCACTCCAAGCGCGCCGCCATCGAGGCGGCGGCGACCATCCGGCTGCGCCCGATCCTCATGACCTCGGCTTCGATGGTGGTCGGCGTGATCCCGCTACTGATCGCCACGGGTGCCGGCGCGGTCGCCCGCTATCACATGGGGCTGGTGATCTTCACGGGCATATCGATCGGCACCCTGTTCACGCTGTTCGTGGTCCCGGCGATGTACGTCTTCCTCGGGGCTGAGCATCACGAGGCCCGCGGCGGCGCGTCTGTCGCAGCTGCCACCTGAAGTCCAACGCCCGGCGCGCTCACCACCGGCGCCCCGGTTGCGGTCCGAGCGGCTTCAGCGGAAGTGGTAGTCGAGGCCGGCGGTGATCTGAAAGAACTTGTTGTCGCTGGTCGAGGCGAAGTAGTTCGCATCCAGGGTGACTGCCCAGTGCGCGCTCAGCGCATAGCGCGGTCCCAGCCCGAGCGCAAAGCCACAGCCACGGTCATTGCGACTCAGCTGCTCGACCGAGCCAATCCACAGATCCGAATGCGTTACCCACAGATAGGGTCCGGCGCGCAGATCCAGCGACAGCTTGGGTTGCAGCTCCCAGCGGTAGCGCGCGAGCAGCGTCCAGGCATCGCCGCTGCCGCGGGTGACGCGCGATGCATCGTAAAGCAGCTGCTGCAGATTCGGCGGTGTCAAACCCTGCAGCTCGGTGCGCGAGCGTCCCAGATAGCTCCAGCCGACTTCGAGCGCCAACTGCCGCGGCAGCTCGTAGCCCACGTAGAGGCTGCCGCTCAGGCTGGTGCGCTGCAAGTCGGTCGCCGTGACCTGGTAACCATCGGACTCGAGCCGCCCGGTGAGCTCCCCGGGCGTCAGCGTGGTGGTGACCTCGCCCAGTGCGCCGCCCAGGTAGACATTCGACACGATGCCCTGCCAGTCGGTGGCCACCGACGGATGGCTCGCGAGTGCGCCCAAGGTCACCAGCAGCGCCACGCTGAGCATCAGCCGTGCGCGCAGCACGCGCAGCAACAGCGTCAGCGCCAGGGCGCACACCAGGAGAGCCGACAGGCTGCCGCCGCCGGATGTCACGGTCACATTCTGCAGCTGCGGTGGCTCGCGGGTCGTGACGGTGAACGTGGCACTGGTGCCACCAATGGTGAGCACTGCAGACACCGGCGTGTTGTACGAGGCGGATGACGTGAGGCGTACCGTGACCTGCGCGCCGGGTGCGACCACCCCGGGCGTGGAGGTGTAGGCGCCGCCATTGATGCTGTACTCGGCTCCCGCGCTGATGCTGATGGTGGTCGACGCAGTCGTGCCGGTGACTGTGATCGGATTCGATACCTGGGTGCTGGAGGGGTCCACATTATTGAGCGGCACCAGTTTGAAGGGGTCGGGGATAGTATTGACCCCGGTGCCGCTCAGCGTCACGGTCGCAGGCGAAGCCGCCGAGCTGTTGGTGATCACCACCGTGCCATTGCGGCTGCCCTCATTGGTCGGCGTGAACAGGACCTGGATGGTGCAGCTGGTTCCGGTCGTGAGCGGCGCGTTGCAGTCATTGGTTTCGCTGTAATCGCCGGTCGTCGCGATGCCGCTGATCAGAGTACCGTTGGTGCCCGTAACCGTGATCGTCTGAGCGGCACTGGGGGTGCCGAGCGCCTGCGGGCCGAAAGATAAAGCGGTTGGATTGGCGGCCAGGGTGGTGCAGATCACCGTCGAAGTGACCGAGGCGGTGTTGTTGGTGGGGTTCGGGTCGATGAAGTTCGACGAGCTGCCAAAGTCTGCGTTCGCGGTATTGGTCACGCTGTCACCGCAGGCGGTGGCCGGATCCAGCGTGCCGCTGATCGTATAGATCACCGAGGCGTTGCTCGGCAGCGTCAGCGTCGATGTGTTGAGGTCGCCCGCACCGGAAGGTGCACAGCTGGCCCCACCCGAGGCCACACAGGTCCAGCTCACCCCCGTCAGCGTCGCGGGCAGCGCGTCCGTCACCGTGGGCGCATCCGCCGCGTCGATCGCGTAAGCGCCATTGTTGGTCACCGTGACGGTATAAGTGGCAGCGGTGCCCGGCAGGACGGTCGCGGGGCCATTCATGGTCACCTGCAGGTCATCCGGCGTTGCCGTGACCAGACCCTGGATTTCGTGATTGTTTGTCGAGCCGCCGGTGCCGCCGCTGAAGCCCACACTCAGGCTCGCGGGCGGCGTGTAGGGAAAAGACACGTTGGAAACCAGCGTCTGGAACGCAGCCCCGCTGGCACTCTGGAACAGCACGGTGACCGTGTAGCCCATCGAAGCCGGCGTCAACGTCACGATCACGGTCTTGGGCGACGGCCGCGTGCTCACGCCGGGGTTATCGACCCCGCCGGGGACCGCCACGCCGGTGATGTAGGCATTGTTGGCGCTCAGTGGGCCGCGCAGAACGAGCGACTCGGGCTCCCGGCCGGGTCCACCGCTGGCGGCTCCGCAACGATCGCCTGGATTGGAGAAATTGCCGTACTCGTCCAGCCCGATCGCGAGAAAACCGCCCGCGCCGCCGCAGTACCCGAGACCGCCTCCGACGCTGGCCCCACTCATGTTCTGCGTCGAGTCGTAAAGAAACATCGTGATGCCATCGGCGCCGGTGCCGCCCCAGGAGACGTAGTTGAAGCGCACCGTGACGGGCACGTTGCCGGCGAAGGTCTGTGAGGTATCGAGCGCCAGACCTTTCTCATCGTTGCCGGTGTCGGTGAGGCGCAGCCACCCCTGCCCCGCGGCATCGATGGACGGCGCTGTGAGAAATGCGGATCCGGACAGGGTCCACCCGGGTGCGGTCGTGTCCGTGAAGGTTTCCTGCAGCTTGAACTGCGCGCTGGCGGGACTGACGACAGCAGCCAGCCACAGCGCGAGCAGCCAACGCGCGCTGAGCAGATGGCGCATGGCGGTACGCCATCGCGGGCCGATGATTAACTTTTGCATGTGCTCTCTCAGCACGCCTGGATCCTCAGTGACCAAGCCGGTGTGGGCCGGATGTGAAGTTTTCTCCAGCATTAGACATAACGGCAACGGACGGACGCTCGCTCTGTGACACGCGCCAAACACTCGCGCCGCAAATCCACAGATCTGTGATGTCCATCACGTCCGCTAGCAGGCAAGGCGTGGCTGCAGCCGCAGCGGGAGGCGATAAGGAAGTTAGGTGGCGCGCGCGGCTAGGGTTCATGCGATGCCGCGCGAGTGCCGTGGATCACTTCGACAGAATCACCGCGGTGTACTCGCGCAGACGCGCAGCGCCTCTCAAGTCACATGGCTTTCGTCGGTCGCCGCCACGAAACCGTGAGCGCACCGCTGGGTCTTACGTGTTTCCAAGGCGCAGGCGCGAGGAAAGCATCCGCTGCGATCGAGCGATCCTGATAGACGCCGACGACCGCCAGACGCGTGCGGTCGGTCGCTACAACGTCACACGGGCGGGATCAAAACGCGCAAAAATCTCGAAAGATTGCACATCACGCTCGGGCCAGGAGTCGGCAATGCACCGCACCAGCCGCTTACGCCGTGCTGGCAGAGTCAGGTTTGTGTGAGCGTACGCACCGATCCAATCAAGGTAGCGATCCGGTCCGCATCCGCCGGGGTCACCGGGTTGTAAACGACCATTGCGAGGTCCGGCCTGCCATCAACCGCAAATGCCGAATACTCAAAGGCAATCGGGCCGAGAATCGGATGCCGCATATTCTTCACCGCCTCGCCGTGCGCACTGACATTGTTGTCACGCCACAAGGCCGCGAACTGCGGGCTCAGCCGACACAGATCCTGCACCAGCGCGCTTACCTCAGCTGCTGCGCCCGCGCGCGCAACATCCACCCGGAATGCTCCCACGATAATCCGCGCCACGCCCTCCCAGTCGTAGTGCATCGTCCGCGCATTGGGATTGAGAAAAATCAGCCGGAGCAGATTGCGCTCCTCGGGTGGCAGGGCGCCGAAGTCGGTTTGCAGCACGGTTGCCGCGCGGTTCCAGGCGACCACGTCCCAGGTCGCGGTCCGGATGAGTGCCGGCGTCGGATTCAACACATCGAGCACTCGTTGCAACCGCGGCGTAACGCCCAGGCTCCTTTGGTAACGGGCCTCAGGCGGCCGGCCGAGTCCGAGCAGGAAGAGATGCTCGCGTTCGGCGTCCGTCAACAGCAGCGCCTGTGCGAGCCGGTCCAGTACGTCGGCTGACGGGGCGCCGCCGCGCCCCTGCTCCAGGCAGGTGTACCAGGTCGGACTGATATGAGCGCGTTGTGCGACCTCTTCGCGGCGCAGGCCGGGAGTGCGCCGCCGTCGGGAGGTCAGCCCGAACGCCGCCGGATCAATCCGGGTGCGGCGACCTCTGAGATAGGTTCCGAGCGGGTTCTTGGGCTCTGGGGCCTGATTCATCGTGAGAGCAATTATACCACGATAAGGTCACTACTTTACCATGATAAGTGGCCGGTGGAGACTTCAACTCCAGCCACAACGCAAGGAATCTGCACATGCGTGTATTTCTCACCGGCGCTACCGGTTTCATCGGATCTGCGATCGTTCCGGAGTTCCTGAAAGCCGGCCATCAGGTGCTGGGACTGACTCGATCGGATGCCGGCGTGCGGGCCCTCACCGCAGCCGGTGCCGAGGTGCATCGCGGCGACCTCGAGGACCTGAGCAGCCTGCGCAGCGGCGCGGCCAAGGCGGATGCCGTCATCCATACGGCGTTCATCCACGACTTCTCAAGATTCAAGGAAGTCTGCGAGACCGATCGACGCGCCATCGAGGCGCTCGGTTCTGTGCTAGCCGGTTCTGCTCGTCCCCTGATCATCACCTCCGGGACTGCAATGGGTTCAGCCGCGCCAGGGCAGCCCGCGAGCGAGGATCACTTCGATTCTCAGCATCCCAATCCGCGCGCGGCGTCGGAACTAGAGGCCGCTTCGGTATCGGCCCGTGGGGTGGACGTGCGTGTGGTGCGCCTGCCGCAAGTCCATGACCCCGTCAAACAAGGACTGGTCACCTACCTCGTGGCAGTGGCTCGCGAGAAAGGGGTCTCGGCCTTCGTGCAAGACGGGCAAAACCGTTGGCCTGCCGTGCATCGGCTGGCTGCAGCCGAGCTGTATCGACTGGTGCTGGAGAAAGGCTCTGCGGGAGCCCGCTATCACGCCGTCGCCGAGCAGGGCGTGCCGCTGCGAGAAATTGCTGAGGCTCTCGGCCGGGGTCTGAAGGTGCGGGTCGTCTCCATGTCAGCGGAAGAGGCCGGCGCGCATTTCGGTTGGCTCGCGATGTTTGCGGGATCCGACATGCCGGCGTCCAGCGCGTTGACACAGCAACGGCTCGGCTGGCGCCCGACGGGACCTGGGCTGATTTCCGATCTCGGTCGCATGAAGTACTTTGAATCCTGAACCGGCCGGACCATCGTCGGCTAGTCCGCGAGAAAGGCGTCAATGGCGCCCAGGGCTTCGGGTTCGTCGAGCAACGGCACGTGGCCGCGCTGTCGGACCGTCACGGCCCGCAAGTCGGGCTTTTCGCGCTGCATGCGGGCGAGCGTCGCGGCACTGAGAACGTCCGACAGCTCCCCGCGCAAAGCCAGAATGGGCGTGCCTATCAGCGCGCTCCACAGCGGCCAGAGATTCGGCGCGGCGTTGGCGGCATTACGGATGACGTCACCGATCGCTGGATCGGCGTCCGCGTGCAGCAGACCGGCGCCATCAGCGCGGTATGACCGCCGCGCCAGCTGCTGCCATCGCTGCTCGGACAAGCCGACCCATGCGGCGCCGAATACGCGGCGCAGCTGTTCAGCGGCCTCCGGCCAGCTGCTCACCTGCGGTGCGCGTCCGGCGTAGGCGCGAATGCGCTCAAGCCCGATCGGGTCCACCTCCGGACCGACGTCGTTCAGCACGATGCGGGAAACCAGCCGCGGCTGCGTCGCGGCCATCACCATCGCCATGATGCCACCCATCGATGTGCCGACGATCGCCACCGGCGCCGCGCCGAGTCCCGCCAGCAATGGCAACAGATCTGCGATATAGGTAGCAATCTGATAGTTGGCAGTCGTCCCGTCGCGAGCCGACAAACCGCGACCGCGGACGTCGGGCACCACGACCCGGTAGCGTGAGGCCAGATGTGGCGCCAGCTCCTCAAAGTCGCGGCCGTTGCGCGTGAGTCCGTGCAGGCACAGCACGACCGGTACCGAGGATGAGGGCCCGGGATACACGCGAGCGAACAAACGCAATCCATCTGCTGCCTGAAACCAATATTCGCCGGCGCTCATTGGCCCTCCTGCCTAATCCGCGCGATCCGCGACTTCATCGCGCAGTCCGCGCTCAAGAATGTTGGCCGTCGGTGCGCGACGGTAGCGAGGTCGTAAGCGTCTTCCGCGTCTGGGGGGACCCTCCGGTTGCAACCCGAGCGGTCGCAGACCGATGCGCTTGGCATCTAGCTGGCCGCCAGCCGCCGCGACACTGCCGCGGAGCCGCCGCGATGCAGCCGGTAAATATCCCTCGCCCAGTGCGCGGCCGGATGCTGCAGAAGCGCGGCGCGGTAGTCCTGCAGATACGGCGGCAGCTCCACGTTCAGTGGGTATTGGATCTCGGGTGGCTGCAGCAGTACCCCCAGCATCGCCGCCGCTGTCAGGTCGGCGATCGTGAACACATCGCCGACGAGATACGCGCGGCCCTGACGCTCCTGCTCAATCCGGTCGAGCGCTGCGTTCACGCCGACACGATCGGCCTCAAGTTTCACGTCGCGGATCTTGTGACGGAAACGATAATACGCCGGGAAGACCCGTCCGAGCGGTCGCAGCGTCTGGTAGGCCTTGTCCGGCATGCCAGTCGTCAGCACGCGCAGTGCGATATCCGGATCGTGGCGGAACAGCGGCGTGACGATGGCGGCCCGCAGGGCCGGTCCGAACTGCTCGTCGAAATAGTCTTCCAGCGCGAGCGCGCGCTGCTGCGCAACGACGTCACCGGGATAGAGTGACGGCTCGCAATAGCGCTGTTCGAGTGCGGCGATGATGTGGGTCGAATCGCCGATCGCGCGACCCTCCAAAAACAGGATGGGCAGGGTGCCGCGCCCCGTCGCGCGCCAGGCGCGAATCAGGTAGTCAGGGCCGAGCACCTGACGGTGGTGCGCGATGCGCTTGTAGTCGAGTGCCCAGCGGGCCTTC
This sequence comes from Steroidobacteraceae bacterium, assembly GCA_035487135.1. Classification (GTDB taxonomy): domain Bacteria; phylum Pseudomonadota; class Gammaproteobacteria; order Steroidobacterales; family Steroidobacteraceae; genus 13-2-20CM-66-19. The sequence continues at coordinate 36,077 of DATHMN010000056.1, forward strand.
TCGCTGTAGTGCGAGAGCGGAATGTGCCACAGCAGGGGCGTGTCCACAGCGGCCTCCCCGTTCAGGTTTCTACCTCAGCCACGGTCCGGAGCGCAGGGTCGGCTAAGCGCCACATCCACTGTTCCCGCCTCCCTGGTTTTTCAAGCTCAGCGCCAGGTGCAACCACAAATAATGTTGCCAACCACGCTCGTGTGTCACATCCGGTGCGCCTCGGCAGCGTGGTCAAACACTTTGGCGATCTGGTCGAAATCAATTCGGAGCGTCGACTGGATCAACACGAAGTCTTTCGGTCGGACCCGCATCTGCTCGATCTCCTCGGCAAGACGGGCGCTATCTTCCGGGAATCGAATGGAATGGTGCAGGTCGTCGGGATTGCATTCGACCAAACGATAGCCTGCGCCGCCTTCCACCACCGTCGCCGCATAGCCGAGAAGGTTGTATTCGGACGGACGTGGCTGCGCGAGAAACCGACGCACCCAGGTAGAACGCTTGCGCCGCTTGAACTCCGCAAACAAGCTGAGCGCGCTTGATTTCCTGAAGCACGCGGGAGAGAAAACGTAATCGTACAGCTCCGTGATCCGATGCAACGGATTACCAAGAATCTCGTGTGTGGAAATGTCGAAATCGAGAGCTTCGGCATCCACTGCTCGGCGCCGAAAGAGCTTTAGGTGGTCGTCCAAGTAGAAATAATCCGGACGCAGCCGACGACAGAAAAAGACATCCGAATCGAAGAATGCGGCCGCCTCGTACTGGCAGTCGGCCAAAGCATAAATCTTCATCAGTTGCTGGGCATACCACCCCTTGATGAGGCGCGGGTGCAACCATTTGCCGGTAAACCATCTGGGACCGGACTTCCTCCGGCGCTGCTCGACCGATCGCGGCAGGACCTCGGAGGACTTGATGATCTCCAAATTGGTATCGGCGCGAAAGCGATCGCGAAACTCATGCCAATCCTCGCTGTTGACGATCGCAATGTGCGGAAAGTCAGGCGCGAAAAGCCTGATGGACCGTCTGAGCAACGAGAATTGCTGAATATCGCGGTCGTAGGTGGGCGTAATGATGCAAATCGTCTTGGGCATTGTGCTCGCCGGTCTTGCACCGTGCTGCCTATGATATCGGACGGCGATGGCATCTAGAGTCTGCATCGCTGTGGACCAAAATCCGCGAAGCCGCGTGGCATTGCCTAGGGCGGTGGGGCCTGCCGTTGCAGCCGTTCTCGAATCCACAATGGCCCTCGCTCCTGGCCATATTAATCGCGTCAGCGCAATGCGCACCCGCTCGATTGGCTTGCCCCCGGGCTCGCCGCGATCGCGTGCAGACAATCTCTCGAAGGCTCCACACGGTGCTCCTGCATGCATTGCTGAGGTCGGGCATCGTTCCTGAGTGCCTCTGCCACTTCGCAAGCGCGGGAGCTAGGAGGTGGCCCCACGCGCCGCGGCCAGCGAGAGTAACGGGTGAGAACCGAGGCACCCGAGGAAACGGCCTGATCCAAATGCAGAAGTACCGTAATCATCTGTTTTTATTGGCGTCCCCAAGGGGATTCGAACCCCTGTTACCGCCGTGAAAGGGCGATGTCCTGGGCCTCTAGACGATGGGGACGAGGACTCAAGCGATCGTGCCGCGGGCTGCAGCTTCCCCGCAATCGGGCGCGCAAGGTTACACGTCCGGTGGCCGGTCGACAATGGTCGGGATTGCCAGCGACTGCTGCCGTTTCGGCAGCCCGCGCAGCAGCACCACGACCGCACTTCCGGCAATGAGTGATTCGAGAAAAAGAGCCGGGTACATGTAGCGGATATCGTGCTCCAAAACCAGGTAGACGAGCAGGTATCCGCCTATCGCTGCAGCAAGACAACGGATGCCGATCCGATAGCGTGAGCGCCACAAGATGAAACAACCCACGATTGAGGCCAGCGTGCTCACTCCGGCAACGGCGCGCTGATATACGCGTCGTGAAAAGGGCAGCAGCATGTAGCCGAGGCGCTCGGCGACAAGCTGGATAAAGCGCGCTGGCTTGGCTTCGATCGAAGCGAGCGTCGCCCTCTCCAGACTGCGGTTATAACCGACCTCACCCAAGTCCCGCACCCGCTCAGCGGAGGCAATCGAACTCGCGGGGTGCTGCAGCAGCGTACCGCCGATTCTCCTATTGCCCTCCATGGTTGCTTGCGCGTTGGGGCCGTTCGACATGGCAAACTCGATCCCGAAGTTATCGCGCATGAAAAACCAAGTCCCGAAGGTGTGGTAGTTGCGCAGTGTGTACGGTGCTACTACAAGTGCCAGTGCCAGCACCCCGCCCAGCAGCACGCCGCACACGCGGGGAATATTCCAGCGCCGCGCGACCGCGCCCGCCAGAGTTCCGAACACGACAAATGGAAGTGCCGTGGGCGCCACGTAAGCGGCGATGCCCGTGCCGAGTCCCAGGTTGGCACCCATGGAAAACGTTGGCGCAGGCGTCCGGACGGTCCGGCCCAACAATGCCGTCAGCCCCAGCAACGACGCCACGATGAACGGTGTTTCGTGCTCCGGGCTCAGCTCAATCCAGGCGAAGAAAGGGAATACCCACAGCAGAGCGCTAATTGCGCCTGCGCCGCGCGGCAAGCCGAGAGCGCGCGAGACTGGAAGAAGCGCTGCGATATTGCACGAGCTAACCAGAGCGAGAATGATCGACAGCGTGACCATGCAGGTCGCCTCGCTCGGCGTCAGCAAGCGCACCATCGCCGCGAGAGCCGGATAGGCCGGCGCCACATGAGCGGTGGGTCCCGTCGGCAGCGCAAAGGGATCAGCCAAGTAGCCGCTGCGTGCCAAGGTGAACGCGGCCTTCAGGTCCTCCGCATGTTTGGCGGGGTCACGAGCCCGCAGCCAAACCGCAGGCAACCGCAGTAACAATGCAGCCAAGAGCAAGTGCCAGGGCCGCAGTCGGGCCGCTAATCGCAACACAAGAAACTGTGAGCGACGCAGCTCCATGGTCCCACCTGCATGCTGGAAGTGATGCCGCACGACGGACGGACCAACCCGTCCCGCAATGATTATAGGAGTCATCGAACAAGTCAGCCCCTGTCTCAGCGCCGCGACGAACCGCGCCCTCGCAGCGCACAACTGCGCGTGCTCACGCCTAAGATCAAGAACTCCTGCAGCCAGCCGCACGTTTTCCAGTCATCGCTCCACGGATCGATGGAGGTCACGTTCTTCATGCTCGCGGAAAGGCAGTGGCATCGGGGCGCCAGCGAGGTCCATGAAAGCGCTCGAAGCGGCGTACTGATCAGTTGCAGTGGCGCGACCGGCCAGGGACGCAAACACACAGGGCGACCGAGCTACGGAACAAGCTTCCAGGCAGTCGGCTGAGCGCGACGGGGGTCTACGCGTGTTGCGAGGGGGTTCGAGCCGAATTGCGCGCACTCCCGGTGCGTGCAGGTTCAGGGGTTTAGGCCGTTCGTGCCCGGCTAAACCGTTGTTTTTGTTATTGGTGGAGCCAGGCGGGATCGAACCGCCGACCTCTTGCATGCCATGCAAGCGCTCTCCCAGCTGAGCTATGGCCCCACGCGAAGCCGCGGCAAGCTACGCAGCCCACCGAACGTTGTCAAGCGGCGCCGGCAGCCGGCAGCGCCAATGCGGCGTCGATCCGTGCGAGCGTGCGCTCGCGGCCCAGCAGCGCCAGGGTCGCATCAATCGGTGGCGACACCGCGGTTCCGGTCACCGCCACGCGCACCGGTTGCGCAATCTTTCCAAGGCCGGTTTGCGCCTCGGCCGCCAAAGCGTTCAGAGCGGAGTGAATTGCGTCGGTGTTCCAGTCAGGTAGCCCGTGCAGTCGCTCACGCACCTTCGTCAAGGTGTTGAGGCCGTCGGCGCTCAAGTGTTTGGCCACCGCTTTCGGATCGAGCTCGATCCGGTCGACGAAGAAGAAGCGACTGTTGCCGGCCATTTCTTTCAGCGTCTTGGCGCGCTCACGCTGCGCGATGATCACGCCCTCGAGCAAGGGCTGATCCTCGCTGTCGCATCCCAAACGCCGCAGCTGCGCTCTGAGAAATGGAACCAGTGCCGCGGGCGCAGAGCGCACCATGTGCTGCTGATTCAGCCACAGTAACTTCTCGGGATTGAAGGCGGAGGCCGCTTTATTGACGTCGTGTATGTCGAAATCAGCAACCATCTGCTCGCGGGTGAACACCTCCTGATCCCCGTGGGACCAGCCCAGGCGCACCAGATAGTTGAGGAGTGCATCCGGCAGAAATCCCTCTTCCTGGTACTGCAGCACACTGACGGCGCCATGCCGCTTGGACAGCTTCGCGCCATCGGGTCCCAAGATCATGGGCACATGTGCGTACGCCGGCGGCTTCGCGCCGAGCGCCAGCAGCATGTTGATCTGCCGCGGGGTGTTGTTCAGATGGTCATCTCCGCGGATCACATGCGTGATGCCCATATCCATGTCGTCGACGACGACCGAGAAATTATAGGTCGGCGTTCCATCTGAGCGCGCGATGATGAGATCGTCGAGCTCAGCGTTCTGGAACGTCACCGCGCCGTGCACCAGGTCCTGTACCACCACCGTACCGTCGAGCGGGTTGCGGAAGCGCACCACGGGGTCGATCCCCGGACGTGGCTCGGCGCGCTCGCGGCAGATACCCGTATAGCGCGGCTTCTCTTTACGCGCGATCTGCTGTTCGCGCAGCGCGTCTAGCTCCGCTTTGGTGCAGTAACACCGGTAAGCCGTTCCGGCGCGGAGCATGCCGGCGAGCACCTCTCTGTGACGGTCGAATCGTTGCGCCTGGAAATATGGACCCTCGTCGGCCTTGAGCCCGAGCCAGTCCATTCCCTCGAGAATGACCCCAACTGCCTCCTCGGTTGAGCGTTCGCGGTCCGTATCCTCCACGCGCAGGATGAACTTACCGCCCATATGACGCGCATACAGCCAACTGAACAGTGCCGTGCGGACCCCGCCGACATGCAGCATGCCGGTTGGACTCGGAGCGAATCGCGTGATGACGGTCATGGCGGAGATCGATCCAAGCTGCTCAAGGGGCGGCGATGTTACCAAGGCCGGGCGCCCGGTGCCGCGCGCGACTGGCAAAGTGGCTCCAGAGACAGAGCGTCGTCTGCCAACCACAGAGGGTGGGACCGCGAAGTCGTAGCGACGATTTGCCTTCGCCCGGGGGCGCCGATAGACTTCCCGTCCCCAAAACACAGGGGCGGTTAGCTCAGCGGTAGAGCACTGCTTTCACACGGCAGGGGCCACTGGTTCGATCCCAGTACCGCCCACCATTTCTGTATCAAGCCGCGCGCGGCGCGTCCGTCAGTTCAATAGCGAGTCGCTTACCCACGGCGGTCGCGCCCTTCTGGACGGTCTCGAGCAGGACGTGTGGATTCTCTGGGTTGAGGAGACGCTCAAGCTGGCTGCGGCTGGTGCCCATCCGCTTTGCCACCTCGCTCTTGCTGATGCGCCCTGCCTCATCGCTTCACTGCCTTCGCAGGACAACCCGCTTCCACGCAAGCGTTGTCACTTCCTCGTAAGGCCCCTGCGTCCGCAGAAACTCATCGAACCAAGAGCCCACATGCCTATTTCGCCGATTTGCCACCTTCAACCTCCTTGTGCCGCTTCACAGCGAGGTTCAAATCGTTCTCGGGCGTCTGATGTGTCTTCTTGATGAACCCCTGCGGGAGCACCATCTGTCCTTGAACAGGACCTGGTGCTCAGTTGGATCGGGTCTTACGAGCCACAGCGCAACTGAACCTGCCAATCGTGCATGTTACTGGCCTCATCCGTAGCACCGGCCTCGACGTAGCCAAGATGGGCGACCTGAAGAAGGTGGCACAGCTCGCCCTGAGTAGCTCCAGACTTCTTGGCAGTCATAAACTTCTCGAAGTATTCGTTCGCTGCCAAGGCTTCTGGCTTCGAGAACGCTTCCTCCTCAGCTCTCTCATGCGAATCCCCCCCTTTTGCCTGGTACTCAGCTTCGGCTTTCTCGGCCGAAGACGCACACTCAGCATCGTTAGCCTTGCAGCCCCACTTAGAAGCTGCTGACTTCACCGGCTGGACCACCGGCTTCGAAGTCGCTTGCGACGCCGACTGAGCCAACGGCTTCGGCTTATCGTCCTGCATGACCGCCAGGCCGATGAACGCGATTAATCCGCCCATCATTACACCCGCGAAAATCTTGACGGGCAATCCAACTTTCGTGCTCACGACTTACACCGCTTGACGTTGAAGCATCATGGGGACCGGACGACGTTCGAGGATGGCGAGTCGGGTCCGCCTACACCTGCAATTGAGATCTACATTACGGATTAGATGAGCGTGCTCTACGAACTGGAGCACGGTTTGATTAAGTATCCGTAGTTTGCCCGCAAAGTACTGACACTTGTCTGGGTCCGACTATCCGCTTCAGTCATCCTGACTGGCTGCTTTGGAGGATCGCCAATGTGTCTTGCAGAGATGCGGCCGGCCAACGACACGCTCTCGTGGAGCATTATCCGTTTGCGGTCGCCTTGATTTCCCCGAAGCCAGCTGCTGCTCTTTAAAGAGCCCAACAACAGTGCTGCATGGTGCCACTCCTCACTGAGCGAAGTTCAGCTCCCGCACGATCGCCTGAAAGCGCGCCTCTTTCTGCAGAGAGTCAAAGTATGGCTCCCTCTTTAACCCTACAAGACTCGCGTCGCGCAGCCGCACGGCCGTCTCGAGCCATTGCAGCGCTTTCGCCACATCACCCCACTGTGCGTAGATTGCCGCGTAGTCCCACGCCCCTGCGTCGCCCTCCGTGGACTTGAGTTTCTGCAACATGGCCTCGGCGTCCCTATTCCTGCCGAGCCTCTGATAAGTCATCGCCAGGCACCTCTGACCCAGTGGGTCGGCAGGCGCCATTTCGCAGGACTTGCGCGCGGCCTCGTAGGCGCCCATTGCGTACTGCGTCTCTCCTCGAAGAATGTAATTCCGCAGGAAGTCAGGCTGGAGAGAGATTGCCGTCTGGAACGCCGCCAGAGCTTGCGCGTACTGACGCGCCTCCAGCAAAGCGATTCCAACAGTGCGATGCACATGAAAATTCAAAGGATCCAGCGTAACGGCTCTGCGACCGGTCTCAATGGCTGCCGCGGCGTTGCCGTTTTGCGCTGCATGGCGACTATAACCCGCAAGGATACGTGCGTTACCGGGCGCCAAGGCGAGCGCGCGGGTGAATGCCTTGTCGGCCTGCGCAAACTCGAGCGACCCGGAGTTGAGCGCGACACCCAGAGCGTAGTAACCCTCCGCCAGCTCGGGCGCCAGAGAGGTTGCCGTGCGTGCATCTGTCAGAGCCCGGTCAAACGTTGCATGCGCGGCGATGGGATCGGGTAGGTCAAATTCCTCGGCGTAGTTGCTTAATGCAACCGATCGCTCTGCAAATGCCAACGCGTACTTGGAATCGAGGCGAATGGCTTCCGTGTACGCCGCAATGGCGCGGTGCAGCTCCTCACTGCGCGCGGCAGTACGTTCAATCCGTCTGCCGCGTAGATAGGCATCGAAAGCGGCAGGATCGTGGGTGCCGCCCAGCTCGATCTTCTGCGAGATGTCGCGCAGCAATGTGACCTTCAGTGCGTCCGCGACCGCAGTGGCGATCTCGGTTTGTAGCTTCAGGACATCCCCCAAATCCCGGTCGTAGGTACTGGACCAAAGGTGAAACCCCGTGACGGCATCAATGAGTTGTGCGGTGACGCGCAGCGTGTGCTCCGATCGCCGCACGCTCCCTTCGAGTACCGTCGCGACGTTGAGCTTGCGGGCGACCATGGCGATGTCGGGGTGCTCCTTGAATGAGAAGGACGAAGTGCGGGCCGCCACCTGCAGATCATCAATTTGCGCCAGAGAGTTGAGCAGCTCCTCGGTGAGCCCGTCGGAGAAGTACTCCTGTTCCTGGTCGCCGCTCAGGTTCACGAACGGCAGCACGGCGATCGAGTGCCGTGGCGGCGCGAACACTGCCAATGCCCTGGGCTTTGAGATCCAGGGGCTGTTGATGGCGAGATAGAGGCCCGATCCCAAAACCATGACGGCGGCGGCCAGCGCCAGCACGCGTCTCGACCAAGTGGATGTTGGCGCTCGCCAGCCGATTGCGGACCGCGCCCCTAACGCTGCTCCCGATGTATCGCTCGACAACAGACGCTGCATATGCGCAACAAATGCTGGCGGTGTCTCCCCTGCGGGCAGACGCGTCCACTGCACCCGTTGAAACGACTCCGGCGTATCCGCTCCGGTCTGCGAGGTCGCGTCCACGCACACCGGCACAATAAATGCACGATTGCGCGCAATCATGTAGGTGCGCTGATCCGCAAGATTCCACTCGAGGCGGAAGTAGCCCTCGTGCCGCGCTGCCGTGTTCGCGGAGATCACGGGAATGAAGAGCGCGCAGTCGTGGAGCTCGCGCCGGATTTTCTGATCCCAGGCGTCTCCGCCTCGGAGTTCGCTCTGGTCGAACCAGACCTCGATGCCAGTAGCCCGCAGCGCATCGCAGATGCGTTTGGCAGGCGCAGCATCCTCCGAGGCATAGCTCAGGAATACCGCCCCAGCCGGTGTGCTCGCCTCGGTCCGCGGTTCCCCCTGCATCCCGGCCCTCTTGATCTTTTACAGGCCCGCCGAGAATGCCCCGAAGAGCCTGCTTCAAGCAACGGGGCGAGCGTCCGCCTTCATGAAGGCAGCCTCGCATGCCACAGATGTGCCGTTGAAGCGCTGAGTGATGGCGTGGTTAGACAGTCGCTCGATGTGCGCCGGCGAAATTCAGCTCTATGCCATTGCCGGCAGGATCTGTCAGAAAGATTTGCAACTCTCCGCTGAGTGGCACTTCCTCATTCGTAAACGGAATCCGACGTGACATTAGCCGCCGCCGGAAGGACTCTACGTCGCTGCAAGTAAAGGCCACGTGATCGAGCGTGCCCGCCGCACGCGCCGGGCGGTATTCTTCCTCTGGCGCTTCCGTCAGATGAACGATGTCTTTGCCACCGGCATAGAGCCAGTACCCGCAGCTCCGAAAAGGGGGCCTAAAACCGAGCTCAAGCCCAATCACATCAACATAGAAATTGCGCAGCACCTCGAGCAGCGGCCGCTGCGCCCTCAGGTTGTAATGGCTAAAGCTCTCGACCGCCACCGATGCACCTTACCCCACCGAGATGTTGCCGTCGTCCAGTGAGCGCGTAGCCTAAACGCGAAGTCGAGGGCCGTGGGAGCACGACGGACAAGCGACGCGGACGCCGTCCACGGGTCTCTGCAATGATTGTTAGCGGGTGACCTGCTCACGTCCCGCGTCGATCTGGTCAAAGAGATTCACTCCGGCACCTTTCCGAGTCGTCCAGACGAAATGCTCCCGGATGCGGAGGCGGCCGTCCGACAGAAAGTTCAAAACACAGATCGAGCGGCCGCCATGAATTCCGTCTCCCCTTTCCCGCTGAGAATAACGAAACCGCAGGGTGTGGCCCGCGAGGCTTCCGACGAGATAGCCGCGCTCAATGCTGCCGCCCCGATAACGACCGAGTATCCGCTTGCCTCGCTGCACGAGGTCGAGACGCGTGCCGGAGCTCACCACTCCAGCGGCTGCGGTGGCGTTAACTTGAAAGGATAGACCGTGCAGGTTCATCGAGTCGTCCTCCGCGGTTTGCGAGTGGCGCGAGCTAACGGGAACGCCGAGCGACCGACTGCTGAAGTTCGGCGAGCGCCGCTAGCACACAATAGCTCTCCGTGCTCGCAAGGTCACCCGATGACTGAGGGCCGCTCAAGCGTTGGGTCGACGCATGCCTCATGTAGGCCGCGGCGAAAACATGATAATCACCATCCCGAGGATGCACACGAGCGCGCCGAATATGTCCCAGGTGGTCGGCCGCACGCCATCGACTATCCAAAGCCAGAAGATGGCGGCAGCAACGTAAATACCCCCGTACGCGGCGTAGACGCGCCCTGCGGCGGTGGGCTGAAGTGTGAGCAGCCAGGCGAAAATCGCCAAGCTGACCGCCGCTGGTAACAGCAACCATGGCGACCCACCCCTCTTTAACCACAGATAGGGTAGATAACAACCGAGAATCTCGGCGAAGGCGGTTCCCAGGTATAGGCCGAACGTAGCGATCAAAGACATGGGGCTAACGATGAGCTCGAGTTGCCGACCGCAGCCACCGACTAGGCGCCACAGGCGCCAACAGTGTCACACGCCTGCGGCGCGACACTCTAGGACTCACTTGGGTTCGGAGGAAATTCAGCTGGCATGGCGCACAACGGCCAGAGCCACATAAGGAACGAGATTTAGTAGCACGATACCGACCTTATAAACGGCCATGGTCCCGTAGTGAAGGGCGTCGAATTGCGCCAGCGTCAGACGAAACCAGCGCCCGTGCAACCTAAACATCCAGTCATGGGCCAGAGAAAATACCGCGAACCACAAGAGCAAGACCGAGTAGTTAAGGATGGTGCACCACAAGAAAAAATCAGCGAGTGGGAAGTGATTCATTGTGTCCTCCGCCATGACAGCCAACGCGCAAGCTGAGCGGCCGCGGGCTTACCGGGCGCCGCGGGTGCACAATCTCCCACTGCTCGCGCCGCAACCCCATCGAGTCTCACGGACGCTCCATGCGACAGTTGGGCGACGCCTCCAGCCTGGAGATTCGATGCAGCACGACAAGCCCTACGATTTGCTCCTGACAGATCTGACGGCGTTTCGTTCCAGAATACGAGCCTTGACGATCTTGCCGATGAGCGCATGTGGTATGGGCTCGGATAGCGGGAATTTCAAATTTCCCTTAGGCCCCGCGTATCGAGCGGCGAGCGCCCGCAATGACCTGCTTTTTGGAGGCGGGTAAAAACCAATGTGATTCTTAAATGCGGCAAAGTAGACCAGTACTCCACCAAGGAAGTATGCCGGCATGCCATAGCTTATTCGCTCCTCGGCTGCTGGCGCGGCTTTACGTACCGTAGTTCGAATCGCTTCCAACAGCGGGCGCACCTCGGGAGGCGAGCATTCAATATACGAATCTACCGATTGTGGAACGGGCATATGAACTCACAGGTCAATGCAAATGTTCGCCGCCTCACGATGAACCTGAGCAGCGGAGGTCAGGTTACATCCGCGCGGTGAATGCGCAAAGTGCTTCCGCTGCGCAGCGCGCGCCTTATTCGCTTTCACCGCCGCCCCAAGCCTTGGCTGGGCGCCGTTGAGAAGCGAACGCAACGGTGATTACCGCTCATACGTCCGGATCTCGAGCAGATGTTTGTTCGGATCGTTGAAGTACAGAGTCGGGGCAAAGCCGCGGGCACCCGACTCTTCCCCGGGACCAGTATTCACACCCACGGAGTCGAAAGTCGGTCCGTACGCGATGCTTGCTGCTTTGATGCGGCTAGCTATTGCCTCGAACTCAAGCTTTGACACTGCAAACGCATAGTGCTCAGAGCCTTGCGGACCCCACGCCGCCAACTGAATCTGAAAGTCCGGCCCGGCTCTGACGACGGCGAAAGGACCGTCCATACCTTCTGCCGAGAACCCGAGCACTTTGGTGTAGCACGCGACGCTGCCTTCAAGGTCGTTGACCTTGATTATCATGTGATCGAGTGTTGCCATGGTATGGGGCTCCGAAGCGCTGAACGGTGAAGTTGAGGGGCCGCGCGCTGTTACCGAGTCACCGCCGCGGGTGCACAATCTCCTCTGCCCGCCGGGCGATATTAAAGCGTCTCACGACACTTCCAATGATGAGATGGACTCCTGCCATCTCATCGGTCCCTCGCCCGAGCCCTTGACACCGAGAACGACCCGATAAGCTGGCCGGGTGGGCTGAGCAGCGATTTCTCGGGCTCCGGTGCGACGCCGAGAGCACATCTGGCTCACCAAGGCTCGCAGACACCTGACAACGATCTCCCGAGTTTGCCCGGGCAGACGGGCACACTGGATCGCTTGACCCAGACCTTGGGTCATACCATAGGCTGACGACCTTCCAATGGCCAAGCCGAAGAAACCGACCCTGAGTGCCGTGGAGTGTGCGCGCCGCACCGGCCTGACAGTGCGCGCACTGCGCGTCTACGAGCGGCACGGGCTTATCGAGCCGGCTCGGTCGGGCAAGGGCTGGCGGCTCTACAGCGCGAAGGAGCTGCAGCGCTTGAACATCATTGTGACCCTCAAGACCTACGGCATGACGCTGGCGCAAATTCAATCGCTCCTGAAAAAGAAGCCGCCGCCGCTCGCGCGCGTGCTCGAGATGCAGCTTCGGGCGTGTAGAGGCAGGCGAGATGACGCCGAAAGAGCTCTTCAGCTCGTTCAAGCCGCACTCACGTCGATCGAATCCGGACGTCCCCTGACTTTGGAAGAGCTTTGCAATCTCACAAGGAGCATGGAGATGGAAAATCCGCTGGCACTGTTTCAAATCGCACGCGAGGCGATGAACGAGAACCTCACACCGGAGGAGGAAAGGGCCGTAATGACCTGGGTGGCGTCGCGTCCGCAAGATGAGTTAAGGGCGATGCACGAGTGCGCCCCTGCGATACTCGACGTGCATCGTCATTTTCAGGCACTGCGGCAGAAGGATGTCGATCCCGCCGCTCCTGAGGCTCAGTCGCTGGTTGCCCGTTTGAACGAGCTCGTGGTCCGCTCTGGAGCGCGCAATCACAGAGCGACGCTGTTCGAATGGAATAGCCCGATCGCACTGAAGTGGATGCAATTCTCCGAACGCCTAATGTCGAAACGGGTCATATCTTCCCCGTCCGTTCCGCCAGACGACGGCCTGGCGGCTTACGTCCACGCTGCGCAAGTCGCGTCCCCGTGGCATCGCGGGCTCGAGCCGATTGTGGATGAGGCCGCTGTGCTCGTGGACAAAAAAACGCAACCGTCCTCAGCACCCGCGCAAGCGCTTGTCGGTCGCTGGCGGCAGGTCTGCACGGATCATTCAGTCGGAGATCCACTGGTTTATCTGCGCTGGGCTCGTGCCATGCAGTTGCGCTGGCCGACCGGGGACGATGAGCGCAGACAGGCGGGTTGGACGTTTCTGGTCAGCGCCGTTCAGGCTGCCGAGCTTGGTTAACGTAAGGGCACGGAGCTTACTGAGGGGGCGGGCTTACGCTCGATCTCGGTCATGCGCCAGGAGTCCATATACGACTGTTAGGAGTCATAGGAAACGACCCGGATGAACTACCATCCGGCAAATCCGCAACTGCGACCAGAGGCCACCGGCACCTACACCGTCGGTCTGGTACTGCACGAACAAGGCAATCTGCAGGCGTCGATCGACTCTTTCGACATCCGAATCTCGGGGTGATAGGGGTCATCGGCGCCGGCACGATCCTGCTCACCTGCCTGGCGGGCATCGACAATCCGCAGCAGGCAGCGCGCCCGTGCCACTCTTGTGAGCCCCGGTTTGACCGACTACCGTTAGAGCGTGGATGTGCTTGGCGGCGCCGCCTACGGTGATCGTTGATGAAGAAATTGCATGCGCTCGCTCTGCTACTGGGTTGCTGCTGCGCGACCGCGTGGGCGGTAGCGCTGGCGCAGGACTTCCCGCTGTGGGAGCAGCTGCTGAGTCACTACGGCGGCAAAACCGATGAGACGTCGGTGCCCTCCATGAAGATGGGCAACCACATGCAGATGTCGCTGCAGGGCAAGCCGCAGCCGGGCGATGCCGAGCGCGCCCAAGCGATCCTGGCGGCTGCGCGCGAGGTGCTGGCGCATTACGCCGATGTGAATCTCGCGTTGCGCTACGGCTATAAGCCGTTCCATCCGAGTGGCCGAATGGGCGAAGAAGTCCATTACACCAACTACCGACTCGCCCGCAGAGAGCAAGAGGAGATCGACTACACACAGCCGGGATCGATCCTCTACCGCCGCACTTCCGCTGGCATGAAGGCCGTCGGCGTGATGTACACGGCGCCTCGCGATGCGACGGCCGAGCGGCTGAATCAGATCGCTCCACTGAGTATTGCGACCTGGCACCGCCATGTGGATTTTTGCGGCGGCCCGCGAACCCTGCCGCGCAACGAGCAGTTCGGGGCAGGAGCGCGCTTCGGGCCACAGGGCAGCATCCACACGGAGGACGACTGTCGGGCTGCGCATGGTTTGTGGATCCCGGTCGTTTTCGGCTGGATGACTCATGTCTATCCCGATGACGAGAACGCCTGGGGCGGAATGGACATGCAGATGGAGTCGAATACGGGCGCAGCAAACTTGCAGAAGTAATTTGCAGCGGCGAATGATCAGCGCCTGATCGATTTCCCCCGGCAGACATGAGCGATATTGGACATGCCGAAATCCCCGCGGGTACGCTGCTGCCGTGGTGAATCCGAATCCCTTGTTAGGCACGTGGAGATTGAAATCCTACGTGGCAACGACGCCCGCCGGCGAGCGGCTCACTCCCTATGGAGAGAACCCCCGCGGCTATCTCAGTTACGCCGCCGATGGTCGCATGCAGGTGATCGGAGCCGCCAGCAGGCGGATCTTGCCTGCAGCGTCAACGGCGCCCGACAGCGATCGGGCCGCGCTGCACGACACCATGTTCGCGTACGCAGGGACTTACTCGCTCGGCGTCGGCAAAGTGACCCACCACGTGGACATTTCCTGGAACGAACTCTGGACAGGCACCGATCAAGTTCGCCTCTTCGAGGTGCAAGGCAACACCCTCACCCTGACCACGCGCATCAGGGATGCTGAGGGCGCCACGGAAACTCATTACGCGCTCGTATGGGAGAGGATCTGCAGCGCAGGTTGAGGCTCGATCGCGATCTCGATGTCGCGCGGAAGTTCTGCTCAAGCCGGCAAACGGGGTTGCGGATCTCACCGCGGCAAGAGTTTGCCGCAGGCCGCATGGGAGCCGCACGGGAAGCCGCTAGATCCTGCGCCCGTTATCGGTGCTGGCGATACCGCCAGTAGAGTTCCCCGCCCAACGCTTTGGCCGCCTTTTTTAAGTTCCACGAGGCGTATTCGGTCAGCCGTGGAACGAGCGCCGCCCGTGCCAGAGAGCGCACGTAGCCGGGACTCGTCGTGTTCTTGACCGTGTATCGGCCGCGCACCGCGCAGCCTGGAAGACTCTGTATTACCGTGACGGGCTCGGAGTTGAACAGGTGGCGGATTCCGGCCCTGGCCGCCTCCTCTGCGACCGCCCGGCTGTACATCCCGCCGGGTACCGATGCGACAGTGACCTCGGAGTTAATGAGCTCAGACAGTCGCCGCACACTCCGCGTCCACTCGCTGTGCAGCTGTGCGCGCGGGCAGCGCGCCATACGCAGGGGATGCGAGGCGGAATGTGAGCCAATCACATGACCGCGGCGATGCAGCTCGACAATCTCGCGGTCACTGAGGAATTCCGCCTGATTGATGTAATCGGTGGCGATGAAGAAGTGTCCGCGCCAGCCACGCCGCTCCAACGCGGGCGCGGCGTGCAGATACGCGCCGCGGCCACCGTCATCGAACGTGATATAGGTCGCCTCGCCGGCCTCGGCCGCGGTCACGACCGAGGGCGCGATGCGCGCCGCCGCCGCGATCGCGTCCAGGTGCAGCTCAAACGCGGGCACTGCAATTTTGTAAGTATCCGCGGCCGCGCCTGCAAAACCACTCGCGCGCACGCTGTCGGGTGCCGCCACGATGTCGTGATACATGAAGGTGATGGCCTTCATCGCCCCTCGCGCCGCGCACGCCTTTTCCAGCCCAGGTAGCTCGTGAGCCACGGATGGCCCCACACGGCTGAGGCCCGCCCGGAAGTGTCGATGGGTTTGGCCGTGCCCGCGGCAATGGATTGTAATGTGTCCGCAATCGCATCCAGATTGTCCCAGACGACACGATCCTGGATGACAATGTGCGATTCGCGGGCGGAGTCGTAGGCATAGGTGAAATAACCGTACACGCTGCCGGTGTCGACACCTCGGTCGACGCGCAGCAGCGTCATGCCGACGCGCGCAAAATCGCCGCGCACCAGCGCCCAAAAACAACCATGGGCGTTGCGGTATTCGGGGCAGATGCCCGGATGCATGACGAACGTCCCCGCCCTGGGAATGGAGAAGATCCGCTCTTTCAATAGTACTTTACAGCGCGCGAGCACGAGGTCGGGAGCGGCGGCCGCGAGGAACGCTTCGGCTTGAGCTGAGTTAGGACTCGTGGTGACGAGTTCCGGCGCGCTCACCGCGGGATAGCGCGTCAGCAGCTCGCGCAGCCGCTCGGACTCCCAGCGGCGGTCACGCGGCGCGAGCCGCAGCCGGTAGTAGGCGCGGAAGGCCGCCACGTCGAGCAAGCGCAGTGCGCCGACGCGTGCGAGCTCGCGGCGCACGCGCTGCAGCTTGCGCGCACCCTGCTCGCGGATCACTACGACGCCGGTCAGGGTCGAGAACGATCCGAGCCAGCGTGGCATGGCGATGCGGTCGAGCGGTGCGTCCTCGTGACAGATCAGCAGCGTCTTCATGGTCTATGAGGCGCACCACTCAAGCGACGCCGTTGAGCGCGCGCTCGCCTGCGGTGGCATCCCTGGTGTTGAATTCCGTGGCACGGCACCTTATACAGGCGTCGCTCCCCGCCGTGCGCGCGATCTCACTTAAGCCGCCGTGCGTGCAGGTTCAGGTACGCCGGCATCAGCTGCCCAACGATGTCCTGATAGGCCGGCGGCACCTCGAGTGGGCGCGCGCGCTGCGGCTCGAATCCGGTCGAACGCAGCACCGCCGCGTACCAGTGCGGCGCCCAGAGGCCATCGCTGGCACGCGGGCCGGCGGGCCAGCGCAGCATGCGCGGCGTAAAGTCGATGCCGAGCTCGCCACACAGCGCGCGCAGCTGTACCTCCGGCGCGCCCAGAAACTCGTCCGCATCGATCACCAGCGGATCGCGGCCCGACTGCCGCTGCACATAATCGTAAATCTCCAGCTGCTGCAGCACGCCGATATCGTCGACGCTCACGCGCGGACGGGTTTTCACGTACGACAGTACCACTGCACGCGGATCGCGGATCAGGAATACATGCGTCAACTCCCGGAGCCACTCGCGCGCGATGTGCGGCAGCAGGTGATGCGTCATATGTTTCTGGTACCAGATGGTTCGGCCCTCGGGCATCGGGCCGAGCAGCCGCGCCGCCACCTTGCGCCAGTCGGCCTCACCCTGGGCGATGATCTGGTCACGGCCCGGATGGTCGAGCCCGGTATGCGCCAGGTAATGTGCGTACAGCGGCTCATCGCTGATGGCGCAGTCGCCGCGATTCTCCCAGGAACGCATCATGGCGGTGGAGATGTTGCGCGGCCCGGACCACATCGCCAACCTCATGAATGTGGGGCCCCGGCCTGCGTGGCGATGTCCTGCTCGATCAGCTGCAGGTACAGCTGCTGCAGCCGCGCGACCACAGGTCCGCGCGCGGCGCTGATCGTGCGGCCGTCGATCTCGGTCACGGGCGCGATGCCGGCATAGGTGCCGGTGACGAACGCCTCGTCGGCCGAGTAGGCCTCCGTCAGACTGAAGTTCTTCTCATGGGCCGCAATCCCGTGCGCGCGGCACAGCTTCAGCACGTTGGCGCGGGTGATGCCTGCTAGGCAGTAATCACCGGTCGAGGTCCACACCTCACCGCGGCGCACGATAAAAAAGTGCGTCGAGTTGCAGGTGGCGACGAAGCCGTGCGGATCGAGCATCAGTGCCTCGTCGGCACCGGCCTTGGTGGCCTGAATACAGGCGGTAATACAGTTCAGCTTGGAATGCGAGTTGAGCTTCGGGTCCTGCACATCGGGAGCGCCGCGGCGCACATGCACGGTGAACAGTCGCACGCCGCGCTCCAGGACCTGCGGCTGCGGCAGCTTGTATTCCGCGATGATGACCACGGTGGCCGGCCCGATGCAGGCGCGTGGATCCTGGTACGGCGTACGCTTCAGCCCGCGGGTAACCATGAGGCGGATGTGCACGCCCTCGCTCATACGATTCGCGTGCAGCGTCCGATAGAGCGCTGCGGTCAGCCCTGCGGGGTCCATTCCGATGTCGAGATCGATCGCCTTGGCCGCTTCGAACAGCCGCTCGAGGTGCGGCCCGAGAAACGCGATGCGACCGCCATGCACCCGCAGCCCTTCCCACACACCATCGCCCAGAATGAATCCCGAATCGAATACCGACAGCTGTGCCTGCGCGCGCGGCTGCAGCGCTCCGTTCACGTAAATCAAGATGTCCTGGTTGCGCGGATCGTCGCTGGCGTGATGAGTACCCTGAGTCATAGCTCCTCGCCGGTCACTGCAAATCTGGTGCGATTCTAGCCCGCGCGCGCCGTGATTGATCTCGGCGCGCGCGGCTGCTCTACTTTCGCATGCCCAACGTCAGCGGCGTGCGCCTCCTGCTCGCAATCCTGGTCGCGGTGGCAGGCTGGTATGTGCTGCGCTGGCGCTCACTCGAGCGCGGCCGCAGCGCCGCGCGCCCGGCACTGGTCGATCTCACCATCGGCTTTGTCAGTAACTTCTTCGATACGCTCGGCATCGGCTCTTTCGCGCCCACCACTGCGGTCTTCAAGCTGCGACGGCAGATGGCGGACGAGGCGATTCCAGGGACCCTCAACGTCGGCCAGGCGCTGCCCACCCTGACCGAGGGGCTCATTTTCATTGCCATCGTCAGCCTCGACCTGACGACGCTGGTCGCGATGATCTCCGCGGCAGTCCTCGGCGCGTGGCTCGGCGCGGGCGTCGTGGCGCGCGCGCCCCGGCGCGCCATTCAGTTCGCCATGGGCTTCGCGCTGCTGTCAGCTGCGGCGTTGCTGCTCGCCAGGAATCTCGCCTGGCTGCCGGTCGATGACGGCAGCGCCCTGGGCCTGCACGGCGGCACGCTGGTGTTGGCCGTGTGCGTCAACGCGCTGTTGGGCGCGCTCATGATGGTGGGCGTCGGCCTGTACGCGCCCTGCTTGGTCCTGGTAACGCTCCTCGGTATGAGCCCGCTAGCGGCTTTCCCCATCATGATGGGGTCGTGTGCATTGCTGATGCCGGTGGGCGGGATCCGTTTCGTGCGCGCGCGGCGCTACCAGCGCTGCGCCGCACTCGGACTCACCCTGGGTGGTATCCCGGGAGTGTTGTGCGCGGCGTTCCTGGTACGCTCACTGCCGCTCAACTGGCTGCGCTGGCTGGTAGCTGCGGTCGTGCTGTACGCGGCCGTGCTGATGCTGGCCTCGGCGCAGGCACCGGCCCCGGAGCGCTAGAGGCTAGGCGGCGCACGGCCAATCTCCTACATTGACCGGCATGCAGGAGACAGTGCGCGGCCCGTCCGCAGCCCGGGACGACCTCACCTACCCGTTCAGCGTCATACCCGGCCCGGGTGAGGCCCATGAGGTCGCGCCGGGGGTCCGCTGGCTGCGCATGCCGCTGCCGATGAGCGGACTCGATCACATCAACGTCTGGGCGCTCGCTGATGGAGACGGCTGGAGCCTGGCCGACACCGGCATGCAGACCGCGGACACGGCCGCCCTGTGGCAGAGCGCACTCGCCGGCCCGCTGGGACGGCGCCCGGTGCTGCGGGTCATCTGTACGCACATGCATCCGGATCACATCGGCATGGCCGGCTGGCTCACCCGCCAGCACGAGTGCCGCCTGTGGACCACGCGGCTCGAGTACCTGACCTGCCGGGTGCTCGTGGCGGACACCGGACGCGAGGCACCCGCCGACGGCGTGCGCTTCTATCGCGCCGCCGGCTGGGACGAGGAGTCATTGGCACAGTACCGGGCGCGTTTCGGTGGTTTTGGCAAGGCGGTCTACACACTGCCCGACAGCTACCGCCGGGTAAGCGATGGCGAGGAACTGCAGATCGACGGGCGCACGTGGCGCGCGGTCGTCGGACGCGGCCACTCGCCCGAGCATCTGTGCCTGCACTGCCCCGAACTGGGCGTGCTGATCTCCGGCGATCAGGTGCTGCCACGCATCTCATCCAACGTGTCGGTCTTTCCCACCGAGCCGGACGCGAACCCGCTCAGCGACTGGCTCGACTCGCTGGCCGCGATCCGCGCGCGCGTGCCGGACGAAGTGCTGGTGTTGCCCTCGCATAACGAGCCTTTCCGCGGCCTGCATGCGCGTCTCGCCGCGCTCATCCACGGTCACGAGCAGCGCCTGGGGCGTGTGCTGGCACAGCTGGCGGAGCCGCGCCGGGCGGTCGATCTGTTCGGTGTGTTGTTCCGGCGCCATGCCGCAGCGGACATGCTGAGCATGGCCACCGGGGAAACGCTCGCGCATCTCAACTGCCTCATGCAGCGCGGGCTCGCACGGCGCGAGCTCGATGCTGCCGGAGTGGCCTGGTACCGGGCGAGCTGAGGCAAGGCGCGCACGCGTGCCGTAAGATGCGCCGATGCAGGATCACACGCTGACCACCATCGCCGAGGAGTCAGGCTTCCAGCGCACCGGGCGCAGCGATGAGGTGACGCGGCTGTGTGCCGCATTCGCGGCCGCCTGGCCGCGGGCCGTGCGCAGCTTGGAGTATGGGCGCTCGGCTGAAGGGCGGCCGATGCGAGCGCTGCTGGTCTCGCGCGCCGATCCGCAGCGGGTGCCGGTGCTGATGCTGCAGGCCGGGATCCACCCCGGTGAAAGCGACGGCAAGGACGCAGGATTCATCGCCCTGCGGGAAATTCTCAGCGAGACCACGGCACGCGGCGTACTCGACAAGATCGCCATTCTCTTCATACCCGCGTTCAACGTCGACGGACACGAGCGTTTCGGGCGTTGGAACCGTCCGAATCAGAACGGCCCGGAGGAGACCGGCTGGCGCAGCACCGCGCAAAACCTGAATCTTAACCGTGACTACACCAAGGCGGACGCGCCCGAGATGCGGGCGCTGCTCGCTTTGGTGCGCACCTGGGATCCGCTGGTGTGCGCCGACCTGCACGTCACCGACGGTGCCGACTTCCAGCCGGACGTGTCACTGCAGGCCGAGCCGATCAATCAGGGCGATGCGCGCCTCTATAGCGCCGGACGCGAGCTGCGTGATGCGCTGATCGCGAAACTGAGCCGCCAGGGATCGCTGCCGCTGCCTTTCTATCCTGACTTCGCCGAGACCGACAATCCTGCATCCGGGTTTGTGCTCACCGTCTACTCGCCGCGTTTCTCCACCGGCTACTTCGCGCAGCGCAACCGTTTCACGCTGCTGGTGGAAACGCATTCGTGGAAGGACTATGCACACCGGGTGCGGGTCACCCACAACGCCATCGTCGGGCTCGCTGAGCTGGTCGCGCAGCACGGCGGCGCCTGGCGGGCGCTCACGCGTGAGGCGGACGACGCTGCCCAGCGACTGGCAGGCAGTGAGGTGGTGCTCGACTACAGCTCCGCCTGGCGCGAGCCGGCAGCCGGGGTGCGCGCTGCTAGCGGCGCGGCGCAGCTCGTGCGGCGGATTGACTTTCCCGGCTATGCCTATACCCGCACCCCCTCGCCCATCTCCGGTGCGCTGGTTACGGTTTACGACGCGAAGCACCCGCAAATCTGGCGCGTGCCCTACCGCGATCAGGTGACGCCGTCGCTGGTCGTGCCGGCACCGCGCGCCGGCTACCTCGTGCCCGCGGCCTGGGCGAGCCAGATCGGTGAGCGGCTAAGCGTGCACGGGCTGAGTTTCAGTCCGCTGACAGCGCCGGCCGCAGGCCTGCCAGTCGAAGTCTTTCGCGCCAGCCGCGTACAGTTCGCGACTGCGCCCTTCGAGGGACGCATGCGCGCGCAACTCAGCGGCAGCTGGGGACGCGAGCTGCAGGATGTCGGCGCCGGCGCCCTGTACGTCCCGATCGCACAGCCGTGCGCCCGGCTCGTCATGCACCTGCTCGAGCCGCAGGCGCCGGATTCGTTTGCCGCCTGGGGATTCTTCAACGCATGTTTCGAGCAGAAAGAGTACCTGGAGCCTTACGTGGCGGAAGAGATTGCGCGCACGCTGCTGGCACAGCAGCCGACGCTGCAACAGCAGTTTGACCAGCGTCTGAAGGACGACCCCGCCTTCGCTGCCAACCCGCGCGCGCGCCTGGATTTTTTTCTCGTGCGGCACGCTTCCTGGGATACGCGCTTCAACCTCTACCCGGTGTTTCGCCTCGATACGCTACCGCCCGGCGCTGGCGCCACGTGAGGCGCGGCAGCACCGAGTCATGGCCGCCCGCAGTCGCGGGAGTCACAGGGCGAGATCGTCGCGCAGCGCGACCTCCGCCTGCGTGCCATCGTGCTCGCTGCCACGAGCCACGCCGCTCGTCGGCGCAGGATTCGTCCTGCCGGCTTCCTGCGAGCGCATCTTCAGCCACGCTTCGCGCGCCTGGCGCCTGATCTCTTCGACGTCGCGCGTCGTTTCGGCCGCTGCGTGCGTGGCCGGGTGCGCCTCGCGCTGCTGCACTCGGGCCTGATACTCGGCGCGCAAACGCGCAGCCAGCTCGCTGTGCACGCCGCGCTGCTCCATCTTCAGATGCGCGAGCGGAATGGCCGGCTGGGGCTCGCGGTCCAGTCCCTGGGCGGCGAGGCTGCGGTGATCAACGCGTGCGGCAACATTAGCCGCACTGAGCGCCTCGTTGGTGAGAGTCGCCCAGCGCTCGCGCAAACTGAGGTATTCATGGCGGTGATCGGGCAGCTCGCGCCGCCGCCGCTCACGTGGGGCCAGATCGAGGCCGGCTTTCGCACCCAGGCCCGCCGGTGTGACCTCGCGCGTCGTGGTCAAGAGATGCGCGTGGAAGTTGCGCGGATCGCCGCCGGGGCGCGGATCGTGCACCGCCAGGTCAACCGCGACCCGGTAGCGCTCGGCAAGCTCGCGCGCGAAAGTGCGCGCCAGCGTCACGCGCTGCGCCGCATTGAGTTCCACAGGCAGGTTGAGTTGATACTCGCGCGCCACCCGGGCGTTATAGCGCTTGTCAGCGCGTTCGGCCGTATTCCACAGACGCTCGCGTTGGTGCGCCCAGCCAGCCGCGGCTTCCACCTGCGCCGGCAGAAAGATCTCCGTGTGGGCTACATCGCGCCGACGGCTGTAATTGTGCAGCTCGCCACTGCGGTCGTCACGCAGCCGCTCGCCTGCGCGGTAGGCGGCTGCCGCTGTGGCACGTCGGCCCGCGGCGCGCGACACCGAGCTGATCTGCATGCGGAAGAGCGCCATCGTCTCAGCGCCGTGCGCGGAAACTGACCCGCCGCCACGCGGGCGCCGCGGCTGTTTTCACGTAGCCGGTGAGATCCGGCAGCTGTTCAAGTTCCGCAGGCAACACGGCCGCTTCGGTGACGTGCTGCTGGCTCACGCTGGTCGAGCGGCGGCCGGGGCGCGTGCCCCAGCCGGGTTCACGGTCGCGCGCCCGTGTGGTCTGGCGGCGCAGCACCTCCCGCTCGCCGATGAGCCGCGCTGCGAACTGCGAAGTGCCCCCATGCTCGCTGCCCGAGCAGCGCAGAATTACAGTGTTGCCGCAATTTTCGACGATGGTGGTCGCATCACCGCTACCATAGGTGCTGGAAACCTGTGCAACTGACTGAAAGCCCAGGACGCATCGGCCGCCAAATTTCCGCAGCCGCGCGAGCGCATCTTTCAGGCCGTCGATCGCCCCAAGCGAGTCAAGCTCGTCAACCACAAACCACAAGGGGCGCTCGGCTCCGGCCTGATTCATGCATTCGAAAATTGCGAGCCGCATCCATCCAGCGATGATGCTGCGCAACGCTGCGATCTGCGTTGCCTCGTAGGGGAGGAACAGCACGCCGCTGCCCTCGCGCACCCACTCGCGCACGGCAAACGGCCGGGCGCGCTGCGCCTGCACGTATTCGAGCGCCGCGGCAGCCGAGCCTGCGACCGAGCGGATCGAGGCGAACATGCGTGCGTTGTCCGCCTCCAGAAAGGGCTGAGCGGGCGAGCCCGCCACGAGTGCCCGCAGCTCCGCAGTGTCGGCGACCGTCAGTAGCCGATAGAGTTCGCCCGCGTCGCGCCAGCCAGCCTCACAGCAGCGCCGCATCACGGCGCTCAGGAACGTGCGTGCGTAGCCACGCCACTCGCGACCGGACGCGTCTTCGCTCCCGGGAATGAGTCCACTCGCGAGTTGTTCCACATCCCAAGGTGCACCGATCTCTGCAAACGGATCCCACTTGACCGACAGTGGGTCGAAAGGATTGAGCACCACATCGCCGCGCCGGCGTTCAAAGAAGCGTGCCCGATAACCGCCATCGGGGTCGGTGATGACCGCGCGGTCGCCGCGCTGCAGCGCCGCACCCAGCAACATTGCAATGGCGGTCGACTTGCCGGTTCCGGTGGTGCCGATCAGCTTGAAGTGCCGTGTCTCTTCGCCCGCACACAGCGGCACCCCGGCCAAAGTCAGCGCGTCCATCGAGACGCGGCGGCGGGCGAGGCTTCGCGCGCGGCCGCTAAGGATGCGGGCGCCCCGTTTGTGCAGGTCGCTGCGGCGCGCGCGGCGCAGCAGCAGTCCGAGAAGCGGCGTAAGGCTGAGCGTCAGCCAGAGGTGCTCCCGAGTCGCCGCAGCTGCCATGAACAGCGCCTGCATAACGGCTCAGTAGCCTTTGACCACGAGGAAGTCGCCGGCTTCGCCGTAGCTCGGGGCGCTGCGCTCGACGCGCACGCACAACCGCTGCGCCGGGCCGCAGCGGCGCAGCTCCACCTTGCCACCCTGGCGATCAAGGCGGCCGATATTAGCCGCAAGCGTCTCGCGCTGTGCGGCAAGCGCGCTCATCTCCGCGGCGCTCGGCAGCGCCCGCCACAGCAGTACGACCGGCAGCGCGCTCGCCGGCAGTGCCAGCGACAGGCAGCAGGCGAGCACGCGCACTCCGGCGGCACGTTGCAGCCGCCGAAGCGCCGCGCCGGCACGCCGGCTGTCGTCGCCGAGCGAGCGCAGCTCCTCCACCAGCGTGTGGCGGATCTCCTCGCGGACAATTGCATCCAATCCCGCCGTGTGCTCGCGCAAGCGCTCCAGGGCGGTTCCCGCCAGGGTCTGCTGACCCTGCACCGCCTCTGCCAGCAGCCCGAGTCTGAGCGTGTCGTCTTCAATGCGCGCGGCCACGGCTCAACCGGGCTCCGGCCCGTCGTGTGAGGTGCCCTGCGCAACTCCGTGCACGGGTGCGGCACTGGTATGACGGCGCGGAAACCCCACGATGTTCGCAGCAGATGCACGCAGCTGTAGCGGCGGCGCCAGGCGCACCCGTCGCCATTCGGGAGCGGAAGCCAGCTTCAGGTAGCCGCTGAGATCGGGCAGCTGCTCAATCTGCGAGCCCAAGACCGCCGCCTCTACTGCCTGCTGCTCGGCGCGCGTGACCGAGGAAATCAACTCTGCACCGCGGCGCGAGCGCGCCGTCATGATGCGCGTGACTTCGCGATCGCCGATCAGCCGCGAGGCGAACCGCGAGGTGCCACCGTGCTCACTGCCCGAGCAGCGCAGGATCAACGTGTTGGAACAGTTTTCTATGAGTGTCTGCGCTTCACCGTGCCCGTAGGTTGAGGAAACCTGGGCAATCGATTGCAGGCCCAGAACGCAGCGCCCGCCGAATTTCCGCAGTCGCGCCAGTGCGTCCTTCAAGCCGTCGATCTGACCCAGGGCATCGAGTTCATCGACGACGAACCAAAGCCGCTGGTCCCCCTCCTCACCGTTCATCGCCTCAAAGATGGCGAGGCGCATCCACGCGGAAATGGTCGAGCGCAGTGCGGCAATCTGGCCGGCGCGGTAGGGCAGGAACAGTACCCCGCCGTGCTCGGGCGCCTGGGACGAAGCTCCCTGAACCCAGTCGCGCACCGCGAGCGGCGCACTTCGCTGGCGTGCAACGTAGGCGAGCGAGCTGACCGCGGAGCTGGTGACCGAACGGATCGAATCGAACATGCGGCCGTTGTGCTCCTCGAGAAAGGGCTGCGCGGGCGTGCCTGCCACTAACGTCCGCAGCTCGCCGGTGCCGGCCACGACCAGCAGACGGTAGAGTTCGCTGACATCACGGTTGCCGGCCGCGCGCGCCTGCGCGGTCACGGCGCTGAAGAAGGTGCGCGCGTAGCCCCGCCAGCTGCGGTCCGGGCCCTCGTGGTCGGGTATCAGCGAGCGGGCGAGCTGTTCGACGTCGTAGTCGCTGCGGATCTCGCCGAACAGATCCCAGCGCGCCGAACGCGCCTCGAAGGGATTGAGGATCTGGTCGCCGCGCTGCGCCCGATAGAAGCGTCGCAGGTAGCCGCCGTCCGGGTCAGCGATGACCGCGCGGTCACCGCGTGCCAGTGCGCTCTGCAGCATCTCACCGATGGCGGTGCTCTTGCCGGTGCCGGTCGTGCCGATCAGCTTGAAGTGCTTAACCTCATCGTCCGCAGCCACCGGCGTGCCTGCAAGCGTGATGACCGCTGCCGAAGGGGCCCGCTCAGGCGCGCGGCCG
Source organism: Steroidobacteraceae bacterium (assembly GCA_035487135.1). Taxonomy (GTDB): domain Bacteria; phylum Pseudomonadota; class Gammaproteobacteria; order Steroidobacterales; family Steroidobacteraceae; genus 13-2-20CM-66-19. Next base: position 62,292 of record DATHMN010000056.1, read on the forward strand.
CGGCCGGGCACGCGCGCCGGAGTCGCGGCTTCCATCTCCACCACCAGCGCTCCGCGGAGCTGATGCACGACCTCGGCGGCGGGCCGCGCCAGTGCCCGACCTGCGGTGTAGCTCAGCCCCGCGCACAGGCCGATGACTCCCGCCAGTTGCAGCGCACCCTCGCCCAGTGACACGCCGAACGCACTCGCGGCTGCCAGTCCGGCGCCGGCGGCCAGCGTCAATGGAGCTGCCACTAGCGGCGACAGCAGCAAGCGGCGTGCCGATGCACCAGCGCGGACCATGCCCGCGATGAGCGGCGTCTGCACCACCGCGTAGGCTGACAGCAGGCCTGACCAGCCATGCAGCAGCGCCGCGCCGGACTGCAGCCCGCTCATCGCTGCAGCCCGCGCGTGCCGCCGGCAGCGGCCAGCTTGCGCGCTGGCTGGAACCAGATCTCGCGGATCACGCGCTGATGTCGTTCGGTGGCGCACTGGATCACCACATCGATGAGCAGGTGCAGAAGACCGCGAATATCGCGGCGCGCGAGCGCGCGTCCCGCCGGACTCTGTTTGACCAGCAGCACCAGCTGCTCGAAGGCGAGCGTCGCGCTGGTTGCATGCACGCTGGTGATGGATCCCGGGTGTCCAGAGTTGACATTGCGCAGATAGTCGAACGCCTCGGCCGCGCGCAGCTCCGCGAGCAGAATCCGGTCCGGGCGCATCCGCAGGCAGCACTCCAGCAGCTGTTGCGGCGTGACCCGTGCCAGTCCCTGATCGTCCTTGCTGTAGAACAGCCGCACATGATTGGCGTGCTGATCGAGCACCAGCTCGCGGGCATCCTCGATGGTGATCAGACGCTCCTCTGCCGGAATCTCCCGGATAAGTGCCTTGGTCCAGGTGGTCTTCCCCGAACCGGTCGCTCCGGACACGACAATGTTCTTGCGTGCCCGCACTGCCAGACGCAGAAAGGCGATGTACTCGCGCGCCGCGTGCAGCCGCTCGAGTTCCGCGTCACCGCCCGCATCCGCCGCAGCGCCGCGCAATCCGGCGAAGGCGCCGCGCTCTGCCAGTGCTTCGATCGGCCAGACGACGTCCGCCGGGCGGCGAATGGTGATCGCGACGCAGCCGAGCGTGGTCGCCGGCGGCAACACGATTTGCACGCGCTCGCCCGAAGGCAGCGCCGCTGATAGCAGCGGCGTGGTTTCGTCCACGCGTTGGCGGGTCACGTTGGCGACCAGCTTCGCCAGGCGCCGGCACCAGTCGAAATCCGCAAACGGTGCCTCGGCGCGGCTCCAGCCGCGAGGGGTCTCCACGAAGATCTCGCGCGGCCGGTTGATGCATACCTCGCTCACATCCGGGTGCGCCAGCCACGGTCGCAGCGCGCGCAACGTGAGATCGAGCGCAGACAGTTCCGCGACGACAGCGGGCGCGCCAGCGGAGTTAGCGGCCATCGGAGGTGCGCAGCTCATATACGGATCTGAAATCGAGGTCACGCGCGACCAGGATCTGGATGCGGTCACCGTTTTGCTTCAGCACGGTCGGCGGAATGCTCAGCGTGCCCTTCAGCACTTCGGTGAGCACGTCCTGCGATCCGGACGGCGCGTAGATCACAGATCCGCCCGAGCGATTAGCAGCCTGCACGCCTGCCTGCACCGCGCCGTCGATCACCGAGATCAGGATCGCGGCGCCGAAGCGCTGCCAGAAATGGTGCTCCACCGCGCCCGGCAGTCCGGCGCGACCGAGCTCATCGGTGCCCGGCGAGTCCAGCGGCACCACCACGCCGGTGGGAGTGCGTGCCTCGCTCCACAGCACGAAGACGCGCGCCTGTCCCTGCTGCACCTGGCCGCGGGTCTCGCCCACGAGTTTGGTGCCGCGCTCGAGCAGCACGACCTTGCCGTCAGCGCTGAACGTGTCGGCGGCAGTCACGCAGGTCGTCATGCCGGGGAGCGTGGAATCGATTGCCGTTTCCAGCGTGCAGTCGATGAAAGCCCCCTTCGGCAGGAGCAGTCGCGCGCTCGGCAGAATCTGAGCCAGTGCCGCGGACGTGTCACTCGGGCGCAGCCATGCAGTCAACGTGCCGCTGCCGTCGCGCTCACCCGCGCGCGCTGCGGTGCCCTCGCCGCCTGCCGCGGGCGTAACCGTCTCGCCGCTCGCGGCGCCCGCAGCTGCCGCGGCAGACTCGCGCGCAAACACCGCGCCCGAGAGACGCCGCTCGCGCGCCAGTTCCAGCGGAGTTTTTCCAGCAGGCCCGGCGGGCGTGCCTGCTGCAGCAACGCTCGATGCGGGTACGGGCGTGGCCGTCTCGGCGAGCGGCTGTTCGGCAATAGTCGGTGGCAGCGGTGGCGGCTCAGGAGCTGGAACCGGCAGCGGCGGCTGTGCGATCGGACCCAGCGAGGGCAGTGCCATCTCGCTCTGGGCACGGTTACTGGTGCTCGACTGTGCGGCTGCGCGCGCCTGACGGTGTCTGCTGATGGCGTGCGCGTAGTACCAGGTGAGCGCCGACACGCCCATGACGATCATCAGGCCAGCCGCGAGCAAACTGCTCAGGCGCGATCGCACGCTGCGCGCGGCGTTGACCAGCGCGCTGCCGCGCTCGCCGCGCACCTGCCGCACAAGATCCTCTGGCTCGGGCGCGTTCACGGGGCACCTCGTGTCACGCGCTCGACAGCGGGCGCGACCGTACCGGAATCGAGGCGCTCGCCCATGCCGGTAAACCCTTGATTCACGATGCAGCCGGTGAGCCGCCCGCGCCGCAGGGTGTAACGGCGTGCCACGCGCTGCACCACCAGCTCGCGACCTTCGATGTCGAAGTTCACCAGTGATTCGCTGCCATCATCGTTGCGCACGAAGATAGCCGGCAGCTCCTGTTGGGAGGCGAAACTGAGCCGTGTCTGCACACCGTCGTCCCAGGCCGACTGCGGCTTAAGCTGCGGACTGCCGCAATAGCTGTAATTGAGGTTGTGCCAGCGTGCTGCCGGAGCTGCCGCCAGGCGACGCTCGATGCGCTCCGCGCCTGCGGCTGCGCGCGCGTAGCTGAAGCGCAGTACATAGACCACATCGCCCGTGGTCGCATCGGGATGGCGTTCGCTCGCGCTATAGTCGAAATGATAGGCGCGGCGTGTGGTGAGCACGGTGAGGTTGGTATCAATCCCACCTGCACGCGGCTTGAGAAACAGATGATTGTCCTGGGCCGCGAAAGTCAGACTGTCGAGATCCCCGGTGCCGAGACCGATGAAACTCTCTCCCGGTTCGAACTCGAGATCGATTTGGTAGCCCACGTAGCCCTTCACCCGGTAGACCTCGTCCGCCGCGTACACCAGTGTCTGGATGCGGGCATCACCGGCTTGCGCGACCGCTCCGGCGCTCAAGGTGACCCAGGTGAGGCAGAACAGGAGGTAGCGACACGCGCGAGCCGCACCGGCCGCACTCCTCATGAGCGCACCCCCTCAGCCCTTGTTGCCGGCAGCTGGCGGACCGAGCGCCTCCGGCTCGGCGGTCAGCTCCAGCACCTTGAAGCCGAGCGGATTCCAGCGCCGCACACGCGGATCCGCCGACGGTGCGGCGTAGGCGTATTGGATGGTCGCGATCCAGTGGGTCAGGCGCTCCTCGGCGCCGCTCGCCGCGCGTTCAGCTTTCAGATAGCGCACCTGGGCGAGATCGGTGAGGCCAGTGACGCGCTGAAAGAAACTCACGGCCTCGACCTGTACGCGCACCGTGCTGCCATCCTTGTGGAGGTTGAGTGGCGACGCCGGATTATTTTGATTCCACTGCGCGTACCAGGCCTGATTACGCTGTGCCGCATGGAATGCGCCGCACTCTTCGTAATCGGATTCCGCGGTCGAGAAATTGAAGCGCTCGCACACGCTGATGTAATGCGCCAGGAAATAGCGCGTCACCGTCTGCTGCATGCCATCAGTGCCGGTGTACACCGGCACTACGTCGACGATCCCGGTGCTGGTATCAACGCGCACCACGAACGGCTCCACGTGTTTGAGCGGCATGAGCAGCAACAGACAGGCACTGAGGGCGAGCACGCACAGCCAGCCCACCGCGGCCACCTGCCAGGCGCGGCGCGCGCCGCGCCGTGCCGCGGCCGTGCGGTCGGCATCCCAGGAGGTTGCCTCGCGGAAGTACGCCTGCAGCGACGGATCGCTCACGATGCATCCCGCGCGTCGGCGGCCGCGTGCAGCGGAGTCGGATTGATCGGCTGCAACGGCCCGCGGCAGCGTGGCTCTGAAGAGGCGCAGGCGCACAGCGCGACTGCCAGCAGAGCGAGGAGATATTTGCTCATGGATGTCTCCGGTTAGGGCTGGCGCCAGAAGGCGCTTTGCACGGTGACCTGCCGCACGGCCGGCGCCGGGTTTGCGGCGAGCGCTTGCGTGGCCAACACCGCGACGCCACCGGCGGCAGCACTGCTGCGTCGCAGACCCCAGCTCACGAAGCGACTCACGGTGCCAAAACTGGTCAGTGCGATGCCACCGGCAAGCGCCGCGGAAATCGGCATGACCTGGCGCAACAGCAAGAACACCAGCACCGCGATCAACACCATGTTGAGCGCGTCGACCGTGACGATGGCCGCGCCACGCGCGGCCGTCTGTGCCGCATAAGACTCGACAATCTGCAGCAGTAGCGCCGCGACCAGTACGGTGAGCACGGTAATCAGGGCGTAGTTGGCCAGCTGCGCGGTCCAGGCCTCAAAAAAGCGCCGCGTGGCGTCGAACAGCAGCAGCGTGACGAACAGCGGCCCGAGAGCCAACAGCACCGCGAGCGCGATCGCCGAGAGCGCGATCAGAAACATCGTGTAGACACACAGCAGCCCCATCAGCACCCACACGACGGCGCCGGCGACGTAATAGCCGAAGTCTCCGCTGAACACACCGCCGTTGTTCCAGAGGAAGTCGGCCACGGCACCGCCGCGCTCCCAGATCGCATCCACGGTCGCGACCGGGTCTTGGGCACCGACGACGGCCGCCGCGAGCTCGGCGGGCGCCTGATAGAAGGTGTCGACCAAGAGTGCGTTGTAGAGCCAAAGATGCAGAGCGAGGCCGAGGATCACTGCGAGGGTGATCAAGCGCTTGAGACCGGTGACGAACGGCTCTTCGATGCGGCCGGTCAGCTGCAGGTAGCCCCAGACCATGACGTAAACCGTGGCGAGTGTGATGATCGCAGGCTCGAGCGCCTCGGCCACCCGCGCGGTGTTGTCACTGATGTAGCCGGAGAGCTGGCCATTGAGCCAGTTCCAGAACGTCGCGAAGAAGCCCATGCTACCTGCTCCGCGCTACGGCTGTGGCTGGAAGCGTGCGCTGAACTGGCCGTGCCCGGCGAGCGCCAGTTCGTGCTGGTGCTGCGTGTCCGACCACTGCTGCCCCTGCAGCGCCTGGTACAGCACCTGCAGCTTGGTCTGCTCGCCCTGCAGCATGCCGCTCTCGGCGCCGATGCGGGCTTGCAACTCCAGCACCGCCTTCTGGTCACCGGCGTTGCCAATCGCACTGATGAGCTGTTGCAGCTCGCCGAAGCGGCCGCTGGCGTTGGCGAGCGCCTGATGCGACAGGCCTTGGAGCAGCGCGACCGTCTGGCGGCTAGCCTGCAGCTGCGCGCTCGCGGCCGGGGCAAGCGCAGACAGCTGGGGCATCGAGAGCACGGCTGCGTTCTTGAGTGCGGACTGCAGTTGCGCGTACAGCGCCGGGTACGAACCCGGGCCCTGCAGCACATTCTCGAGGCTCGCCCAGTCGGCGGGCAGGTAGTTGCGCGCCACCCCGGCGAGCAGCTGCTGCATGCCGCGTTGCCCGGTGATGGACTGATATTGCGCCTGCGCCTGCGCCAGTTCATCGCGCGCGGTGTCGAGCTGCTGCTCAAGGGTCTGCACTTCAGAGATGAGTTGTGCGACCGAGGCGACGTCGATCACCGCGAACTGCGCCCGCGCCGCGGGCGCAGTGGCGAGCAGCATCGTCAACAGAAGCAGCGTGCGGGGCGTGCGGATGAGCATGACGATCTCCTCGGATTGCGACTGAGGTTTGCGGGTAAGGGTTCTTCAGTCCGGTGCGCAGGTGCGCAGAAATGCCGGTAGCCATTCAGGCGCCGCACGACCGTACTGCGCCATGCAGCGGCGCATGAGTTCCAGCTGCCGCGCGCGCCCGGAGATCACCGCGAGCTCCGCCTCGCATCCCTTGAGGTCCAGCCGGCACACCACGCTGTGATGCCCTTGCTTGATCAGAAAACTGCGTGACCCCGGCTCGAGCTGTTCCTTGATGAGCTTGAATTCGCGCTCGCTCAGGCCGAGCCCGTCGATGTACTCGGCCGCGCTTGCATCGCCGTTGGGAAAGAACACTTTGGTCGGCGTCTGTTCGATGATGGTGCGGCTGATCGGGCTATCGAGCACGTCGCTCGCGCTCTGCGTGGCGAGACACATGACGCCATTCAGCTTGCGCCAGGTCTTCGGGCCGTCTTTGGCGAAGGTCTCGAACGCCGGGTCGGCGAGCAGACGCCAAAACTCGTCCATCCAGCACACCAGGCGGCGGCCATCAAGCAGCCGCCGCACCAGATGGAACATGTAGAGCGTGATCGGTGCGCGCGTCAGCTCGTGATCGAGAAACTCGGTGACATCGAAGGCGATGAGGCGATGGCGCTCGAGGTCGCGGGCTACCGAATCCACGGCGTTATCGAACACCCAGGCGTAGTCCCCGCTGCTGCACTCGCACCAGCGGGCAAGCCGCGCGTGCACACCTTCCGGATCGGTGGGATCGAGGAACTCCAGCAGCCGCGAGAGACGGCGCGCGCCGGGTTCGAGCGCGAGCGTCCCATGCAGCGCATGATCGAGATCGGCGTTCTCTCGCGCCGAAAGCGTGCGGCCGCCCGGCGGCCGCACCAGCAGCCGCAGCCAGGTTTTTTGAAACTCCAGCTGCGCGGAACCCGTCGGCAGCTGCAGTGGGTTGAAGCCGGTCGGCGCGCCGTGGCGCAGCTCAAAGTATTCACCGCCGAGCGCGCACACCAGAATCTGCAGGCCGCGATCCTTGTCGAACAACACCTGCGTCGCCCCGCGCTGGTACAGCACGCTTACCAGGAAGCCGATGAACACCGTCTTGCCCGAGCCGGTCGGGCCGCAGATGAAGGTGTGTCCGGTGTCTTTGCGGCTGCCACCTTCGGGGTCGGCCGGATCACTCGCGTGCAGTGAGAAGTAATACGGCGAGCGGGCAGCGGTGCAGAGCAGCGTGAGCGCCTCGCCCCAATGATTGCCCTCCGCCCGGCCGACCGGGTAGTTGTGGAACGGCGCCATCGCGGCAAAGTTGCGCGAGGTGATTGCTGCCTTGCGCGGGCGCAGTGCGAAGTTCCCCGGCAACTGCGCCCAGAAGGCTGCTTCGACGGCCAGGTCCTCCCGCGCCACTGTCATGCCGCTGTCGCTCAGCAGGTTGCGCGCAAGCGCGATGTGCTCGTTAAGTGTCTTCAGCCGCCAGCGGTCGGCCTGCACCGCGGTGGTATCGTCGAGTTCAGCGAGCACCTGCAGCGAGAGGTGGTGATCACCCATGACGAACTCGTTGCTGGTGAGCGCGTCGAGCGCCTCTTTGAGCTGCACTGCCTGCGAGACGGCGAAGTCGCCCGCATTGAGCATGCGCAGATGCTGGCGCTGCAACAGCGCTTGCGCAGTCGCACGCGACAGAAAAGTGAACGACTGAGTAAGTACCAGCGGAAACGGCGCCGCCAGCAGACGGTTGTACATCCCCACTAGACTCGGTGTCGGGTATTCCTTGATGCCGAGGACCGCCCCGGCCTGGCTGGCCGCGGCCATGCGATACTCGATCGCCTCATTGCCGAACAGCAGCCGCGTGGTGGCGAGGCTCTCGTTGAGCGGGCCGCAGGGCAGCGGCACGCGGCGCCATTCTCCGTTGATGAGCAGCGCCAGATACTCGAGCAGTCTGGAGCACAGCAACTCGCCGCAACGGTAGACGCCGAGCACCTCCGGCTCATAGCGCGCGAGCGCCGCATGCACCGTCTGCGCCAGCTTGGCGCAATTGTCCAAGGCGTCGGCACGCTCGAGTTCCGCAGGTAGCGCGCGACTGCGCCCCAATAGCCGCGCGGCGAATCCCGCGGTCACCCCCGCCGCTGGGCGGTAGCACACTGCCAGGTAGAGTTCATTTGCCATCAGCGTCTCGCCCGCCAGGCGCTCGCCGTAGCGCGCGCTCAGCAGGTCGGCAAATCCGGCACTGCGCTGAACCACGCGCGTGGTGCGCACCGGGCGGCGCACGAGATGCGTCCAGAGTGCGACATTGGCGCTCGCGAGGTTGCGCCAGAGCACGTTCAGCCGCTCGTGCCAACCGTTCAACTGTTCGTCGTCGGCACTCTCAAAGCTCGCTCCGCCGAGACGAAACGCCTGCAGATAGTCGCCGGCAAACGTTTTCACGATCCCGGGCGCGACGTGTGCGCTGTAGGGAATGTGTTCGGACGCCGCTCGTTCGCGCTGCATGGCAATGCGGGCCCTCACCGCCGTACTCCGCGCACCGCGCACACCGCCAACTTGGCGGAGCGCCGCAGCGCGCCCCCGTCAGGCAGGTCGAGCGTGAGCGGCGTGTAACTGCTGGCCTTCCACAGGCGCAGAGTGCCGAGCAGCGCCGGCAGCCGGGTACGGGCCCACAGCAGCATGAGGTCGAAGCAACGGGCATCACGCGCACACAACGCCGCGCACACAGCGTGAATCGGCAGACACATCAGCAGCGTCAGCAGATTGCGCGTGACCAGAAACGCCTCCAAGGTAACCATCATGTTGACCAGCAGCGCGGCGTAAGTAACTCCCCACCGCATGGGCGGCCGCGTGGCGCCCACGAACAGCGGATCGGCGATCAGTCCGGCGTTGCGGTTTCGCACGGCTACACTCCAAACATCCCGCGCACCCAGGTGACGATCTGCGGCGCGCCGAAGGCGATCGCGATTCCCAGAATGGCGGCCAGACACCAACCCCACGACATGCGGTTTGCCATCGCCATGGCGCCGAGCACCATGACGAGAATGACTGCGATGGGGGTCAGCCACGCCAGGATGTTCGTCTGGAGCGCGGTCGCTCCGGTCATGAACGGAGACTGCGCCAGCGCGGCCGGCCCTGCGCCGCCAGCGAACGCTGCACCGGCGAGCGCGCGCACGGCGTGTTGTTGGCGGCGGTTAGGCGCGGCGACGCGCGTGGCCATCGTGACTGCTGAACTGGGCATAGTGTCTGCTCCTGCGGTGCGACGGGTTGCTGGAAGGCGCACAGTCTAGTGAGGCGGCTGCGGCGGGGAATCGCGATTGCCTGCCTGTTCATGCAGAAACAGCCGCGTTGCCGCGCGCCGCCGCACTGGTGGAGCGCGCGCAGTGTATGGTGCAGCGGCATCGGTCAGCAGGAGCGCCCGCCCATGTCACTGTCAGACCTCGCACGCGGCCAGCATGCGGTCGAGGAATGCCTCGACGAAGTCAACGACTTCCTAGCGGCGTTACAGCACTATCCGCCGACGGTGTTGGCGGTCGCGCTGCGCGTCCATCTGGAAACCCTGTTGCAGGCGCTGCTGCAGGGCCAGATGTGCACGCGCGAAGACGTGCGCGACTTTGTCAGGGAACTGGAGCGCGATGCGCTGCTGTACGAGGAAGCCAACAGCTAGCGCAGCACGCGCTCGCGCGATTCACGGTCTGCGTGTGGCGCCGACTGACGCGCTTCCTGCCCGGCAGGATGGGGCGGTGTATTCGGCTGCGGGTGTGAGCCCTGGCGCGCGCTGCTCTGCGCCACAGGCGGCGGACTGCCGGCCTGTGCTGCGGCGGGTACGGCTGCCGCCGCTGGCGGGGGCAGTGCGGGCGCCGCCGCGCGATCAGCCGCCTCGGCGGGCGACTCCGTTACCAGTTCAGCTTCGGCCGGCAGCGACGGTCGGTACGGTGGCGCAACAGGTGCAGCTGCGCTGCCGCGCACTGCAGACTGCGCCGCAACGCCGACCGCTCGCGGCACGGGATCAGCGCCGGCAGGCGCTGACGGCGCGCGGCTCCCGGGCACCGCGGGCACGCGTTCCTCTGACAGATCTGGAGGGACAAATGCGTTCGCACGAATCGAGGCGGTGACGGCGGCCGCGGCGCGCGGTGCGCTCGCGGCGACCGGGGCTGGCGGCGGCGCCGCGGTGCCCAGCCGTCTCTGCTCGAGCAGCCGCTCACGCTCGGCAAGTCCCATCATGGACTGCGCGCCTGATGTCGTAATCGCTCCGACACTCACTGCGCGCACGACTGCAACAGGTCCGGCGGGCTGAAGCTGCGCCAGCTCAGAGTGTGCCGGTAGACGCCCACTGTTTGCCTGGATCGCAGCCGTCAGCTTGTCGAACGGCACCGGTGCCGGCGGTGGCTGACGGCGCACCACGACGGCGCGCCGCAGCTGCGTCGGCGGCGGCCGCGCCACGCCATGACCTTCTGCGGGTCCCAGCACGCTCTGCCGGGTCGGCACGAGAGCAGGCGCCATCGCCACGAAACTCGTCGCGCCCACCGGCGCGCGCAGCGTGCGCGCGCTCACGCGCTGCCCGGAGGTGAAGACATCGGGCGCCACGCTGGTGAGCGCTGCGGGGCGTGCGTTCAGATAATGCGGCAAGGCTGGCAGCGTGCGCGCCGCGCCGGCGAACTCGCTGGCGGCAATGCCCGCGCTGTTGGCGAGATTTATGCGCCGCAGGTAGCTCGTAGTCACTGGCCCGGCCGGCACGTACAGCTCGCGCGGGGCGAGCGGAAACCAACCGATCGTCGCTGCGCCGCTCGCCCAGCCGACCTGCGCTGGCGCGTACACCGGGCGCAACTGGCGCGGACCGGGAACCCAGCACCAGGTATTGCGGCAGCCGATCCAGCGACCGTAGTGAAACGATGCGTAGCCCCAGGGCGCATCGTCCACCCAGGTCCATCCCCACGGACTCACCCACAGCCAGCGGCCGAATCGGTACGGCGCCCAACCCGCCACCACGACGGCGGGTGTCCAGACCCAGCCGTAGTCGGGAAGCTGCTGCCAGCTGCCGTTGTTATCCAGATCGGCCGTACCGGGCACATCGGGCGCCACGTACTGAGCCGACGTGGAGGCATCGCGCGCTTCATCGCGCGTGCCCGACCAGACATCCAAACCGTCCTCTGCGGCGAGGCCGCTGTTGGTGTAGGTGAGCGCGTCCGTGCCGCTGAAGGTACCCCCCTGCCGAGTACCGATCATCATCTGCTGGCCGCCGCCGGCAACCAGGGCGGCCCCGTCGGCCACCTGCACGGCGGTGGCATCGCCGCGCTCGCTGACATCCACCCGGTACTCCCCGGGCTGCTGCAGCGACACCGCCAGATTGGGGGTGTCGATCTCGTAGATCTCGTTCGGCTGCAAGTCGCGCACCCGTACGATCAGACTGCCGCCGGTGAGCTGCATCTGCGCGGTGGTGTCATCGAGGGCGAAGAAAGCGAAGCCGGTGTTGCTGCCGAGTCGCACCACACCATCGCCGAGGTCGAGCTCGGCGCGCGCGTCCTGATCCGACCAGAGGCGGTCGCCAGCGGTGAGCGGCCGATTAGGTGTCGCGGCGGTCCAGTCCTGCAATCCGGCCGGCTGCAGCGAGACTGTGCCATCGACCTCGCTCAGGCGCGCCGCGCGCGTCGGCGGATCGGCATCGTCAGCGCGTGCGGAGCCCAGTGCGCACGCCGCAAGCACGACGGTGGTGAACAGGCGCATCTTCATGCCATGTCCATGAGGAGCCACTTGAGTCCTTAGACCCAGTTTAGAGCCTTGGACTGTGCACGTCCTGCCCGCGTTCGCGCGCTCCTGATGCTTAGATGGCGCCCGGCAGTCGCGCGGCGAGAAAATCGATGAAGCTTCGCACCGCGGGCAGGAGACCCCGGCGGCTGGGGAACACCACGTGCAGGATCCCTTGCGGCGTGGTCCATTCCGGCAATACGCGTCGCAATGCCCCCGAGCGCAGATCTTCACGCACTACGCTCTCCGGCAGACGCGCAATGCCGAGCCCGGCGAGCGCGAGGCTGCGCAGCACGACGAAGTCGTGGCACATCACGCGCGGGGCGTGCTGCACCGGCACGTTGCGCTGCTCGGCGCTGGTCAGTTCCCACGGGCGCCGGTCGAACTCACCGGCGTAGTCGAGCGTCTCGTGAGCGCCGAGCTGCGCAGGCTCGGTGAGTGCGGCGCTACGCTCGAGATAAGCCGGACTTGCCACCAGCAACTCCTCGAACTCGCCGAAGGCGCGCATCACCAGCCCGTCCTCACCGGAGGGCTGCGCGCGCACCCGCAGCGCCAGATCGAGGCCCTCACTCAACACATCGACGCGACGGTTACTGACGTGCAGCTGCAGGCGCACCGCGGGATAGCGCACCAGGAAGTCCGGCAGAATCACGGCGAGGGCCGATTGCGCGATCGCCACCGGGCAGCTCGCGCGGATGGTTCCGCGCGGTGCGGCGCGCGCGAATTCGACCGCCTCAAGCGCCGCATCCGCCTCCGCCAACATGGCCGTGGCATGGCGGTAGACCTCCTGGCCCACTTCGGTCACCACGAAGCGGCGGGTCGAGCGGTTGACCAGGCGCACATGGAGGTGGCTTTCGAGTGCCTGGACGTGGCGGGAGAGGCGCGAACGCGGGATTCCGAGGGCGCGCGCAGCGCGCGCAAAGCCTCTGTGCTCGACGACCTGGACGAAGTAGTAAAAGCCCTCCAGAGGCTGCATCCGGCGCTCCTATTAGCACTATTTATAGAACAGTATGTTGCATTCTAGCCAGATACCGCGCATTGGTCCCATAGATTAGCCTTCTCATACCCAACAAGGGAATGGGAGAAGGCCATGACATTGCTGCACATCGACTCCAGCATCCAAGGTGAGGTTTCGGTCACTCGTCAGCTGTCGGCGGAGATCGTCAGGCGGTGGCTCGCACGACATCCGGCCACCGAGGTGCTCTACCGCGACCTCAGTGCACAGCCGCTGCCGCATTTGAGCGGTACGGCACTCGTGGGCACAGACGAACTCGAGGCCGCGCGCAATAGCGCGGTGCTCGGCGAGTTCCTGCGCGCCGACATCGTCGTGATCGGCGTGCCGCTCTACAACTTCTCAATCCC
>DATHMN010000057.1:0-21780 GCA_035487135.1 Steroidobacteraceae bacterium
GCCGGATGGGCATGCGTGTGGGGCTCCTGACCGCCAAGGCGCGGTTAACGCCGATCTTACTGAGCGGCCATGGGGGCGTGCCAGAGTCGCACCGCGACGACGTGACGCTGTTGGCAAACGCTGAACGCCGGCAGGCCGGCCGCCGCACCCGCTGGTGCGGCGGCTGCGGGCCGACCTTCAGCGCTTCATCGCCTCGAAGAACTCGCCGTTTGACTTGGTGTCCTTCATCTTATCGAGCAGGAACTCGATCGCCGCCAGCTCGTCCATCGGGTGCAGGAGCTTGCGCAGGATCCACATCTTCGCCAGCTCACCCTGGTCGGTAATGAGCTCTTCCTTACGCGTGCCGGAGCGGTTGATGTTGACCGCCGGGAAAACGCGCTTCTCGGAGATGCGCCGGTCGAGATGGATCTCGCTGTTACCGGTGCCCTTGAACTCCTCGTAGATGACGTCGTCCATCTTCGAGCCGGTGTCGATCAGCGCGGTGGCGAGGATCGTCAGACTGCCACCCTCCTCGATGTTGCGCGCCGCGCCGAAGAAGCGCTTGGGGCGCTGCAGGGCGTTGGCGTCCACGCCGCCGGTCAGCACCTTGCCGGAGGACGGCACCACGGTGTTGTAGGCGCGTGCCAGACGCGTGATCGAGTCGAGCAGGATGACCACATCCTTCTTGTGCTCGACCAGGCGCTTGGCTTTCTCGATCACCATCTCGGCGACCTGCACGTGGCGGGCGGCCGGTTCGTCGAAGGTGCTCGAGACCACCTCGCCCTTCACGGTGCGCTGCATCTCGGTCACTTCCTCGGGCCGCTCGTCGATCAGCAGCACGATGAGATAGACCTCGGGATGGTTGGAGGTGATGGCAGTGGCGATGTTCTGCAGCAGCATCGTCTTGCCCGCCTTGGGCGGAGAGACGATCAAACCGCGCTGGCCCTTGCCGATCGGCGCCACCAGATCGATGGTGCGCGCGGTCAGGTCTTCGGTAGAACCGTTGCCGCGCTCGAGTTTCAGACGCTTGGTCGGATGGAACGGGGTCAGATTCTCAAACAGCACCTTGTTGCGCGAGCTGTCCGGAGAATCGAAGTTGATCTCGCCGACCTTGAGCAGCGCGAAATAGCGCTCGCCGTCCTTGGGCGGACGGATCAGACCGGAAATAGTGTCGCCGGTGCGCAGGTTGAAGCGGCGGATCTGGCTCGGGCTGACGTAAATGTCGTCCGGCCCGGCGAGGTAGGAGCCGTCGGCCGAGCGCAGGAAGCCGAAGCCGTCCTGCAGGATCTCGAGCACGCCGTCGCCGTAGATGTTCTCGCCGTTACGGGCATGCGCCTTCAGGATCGAGAAGATGATGTCCTGCTTGCGCGAGCGGGCCAGGCTCTCGAGCCCCATTGACTCGGCCAGCTTCACCAGCTCGTGAATCGGCTTGGATTTGAGCTCGGTGAGGTTCATCGAGCTGCGCGATTGCGTCAGCTCGGCGGGGCTGATGATTTCTGAGTCGTCGGCGTCGAACACCTCCGGCTCGTGCATCATCTCGTCCGGACGCCCGTTGCCGTTGCCGCTGCGGTTACCGTCGCGGTTGCCGTGGCGCGGGCCCTTGTTGGGCCGGTTACGGCCCTGATTACCTAAGTAGCCTCTCACAGGTTGCTGTCCAGAAATGCGGAAAGTTGTGATTTGGAGACTGCGCCGACCTTCTGCGCTTCCACCGTGCCGTTCTTGAAGAGAATCAGCGTGGGGATGCCGCGGATGCCGAATTTCGGCGGGGTCTGCGGATTTTCGTCGATATTAATCTTGGCCACCTTCATGCGGTCGTGATATTCGCTGGCGATCTCATCGAGGATCGGAGCGATCATCTTGCAGGGGCCACACCACTCGGCCCAGAAATCCAGCAGCACAGGCTTGTCAGACTTGAGTACGTCCTGTGCGAATGTGGCGTCCGTGGTATGCACAATGTGCGGGCTACTCACGCGGTTCAACCTCCGTCAGTGCAGAGCGCGATAAACGTGATTTGGAGACAGTGGAATCCGCTGCGGGCTCGGCCCGGATGTGCGCGAAAAGCGACGCCGCACGCTCCGCTAAACGGTTACACTACTAACTCGTGATTGAGTATGAGTCCAAAAGGAATTAAGGAACTTGGGCTGGCAGGTGCGGACCTGCAGGCCCGCTGTCTTCAGACTCTTTGTAGCGCTTCCGGGTCCGATTTTCAAGTCTGTGAGCGCTTTTTTCCAATAACACCTTCAGCTATTTGATGACTGATTCACGCTCCGAGGATTCCGTCAGCTTCGCCTCACTCGGCCTCAAGCCCCAGGTGATGGCCGGCGTGCAGCAGGCCGGTTTCGTCACCTGCACACCGATCCAAGCACAGACATTACCGCTGGCGCTCGCCGGGCGCGATGTCGCCGGCCAGGCACAGACCGGCACCGGCAAGACGGCGGCGTTCCTTGTGGCGCTGTATCAGGCGCTGCTGTCGCGCCCGCCGGCGCCGAGCCGCCAGCCGACCTCGGTGCGTGCACTGATCGTGGCACCGACGCGCGAGCTGGCGGTGCAGATCCACCACGATGCACTCGTGCTGGGTGCACACACCGGCCTCAAGCACACGGTGGTGTTCGGCGGCATCGACTACGAAAAGCAGCGCCAGCAGCTTGGCGACGGCTGCGACGTGCTTATCGGCACGCCCGGACGGCTGATCGATTACTTCAAGCAGCACGTCTACGATCTCAAGCACGCGCAGGTGCTGGTGCTGGATGAAGCCGACCGCATGTTCGATCTGGGCTTCATTGCCGACATCCGCTACATCCTGCGCCGCCTGCCCCACCCGGAGCGCCGCCAGTCGATGCTGTTCTCCGCCACGCTCTCGCACCGTGTGCTGGAACTCGCCTACGAGCACATGAATAACCCCGAGCTGGTGCGCGTCGAGCCGGACAAGATGACGGTCGACCGGGTGCGTCAGCTGATGTACTACCCGTCGATGGAAGAGAAGGTGCCGCTGCTCATCGGTCTGCTGCGCCAGAGCGAAGCGGTACGCACCATGGTATTCGTGAACACCAAGCGCACCGCCGAGCGGCTCGAAGCGACTCTCAAGGCCAACGGTTTCAATGCCCAGGCGCTCTCCGGCGATGTACCGCAGAACAAGCGCCTGCGCTTCCTGCGCGACTTCCACGAAGGCAAGCTGGCGGTGCTGATCGCCACCGACGTGGCCTCGCGTGGCCTGCACATCCCGGACGTCAGCCACGTGTTCAATTTCGACCTGCCGCAGGACCCGCCGGATTACGTCCATCGCATCGGCCGCACCGCGCGCGCCGGGGCGGAAGGCGATGCCATCAGCTTCGCCTGCGAGGAGTACGCCGTATCCCTGCCCGACATCGAGAGTTATGTCGGTCACAAGCTGCCGTTTGCACCCATCGCGCCCGAGCTGATGGCCACCGGCCTGGTTGCCGCGCCGCACGCCCACCACCGCCCGCATCACCCGCACGGCGGCCGTCGCCCGGGCGGCGGCATGCGCGAGCGCCAGGGAAATCGCCAGGGCGGGCGCGCGCACCGCAGCCGGGGTCGCTGATCCGGCCGGCATGGCACTCGGGGCGGGGCTCGGCTAAGCTTTGCGCTACTAGGGGGCCGCCGCCAACAGCTCCAGCCCCGACCGAGCGAAGGTCCTGAACACTCCTGGGCCATTTGCCTGCATGGCGGAAATCGAAGACAACGTCGACCGCGAACTGTTTCGCAACGTGGAAAAGGTGCGACAGTTACGTATCGAGCATCGCGATCTCGATGAAGTGATTTCGCGGCTGTCGCTCGACCTGCACGTCGATCAGCTGCAGCTGAAACGGCTGAAGAAGCGCAAGCTGGCACTCAAGGATCAGATCGCGCGCCTCGAGAGTCAGCTGATCCCGGATCTGAATGCCTGATGGATAGCGCCGAAAGCGCCATCCGTGGCGTGCTGCAGCAGATCACGGCGCCGCGAGCCCTGGCCGCGGCGCTGGTGGTCATCATCGCCGCGCTCGTCGCGCTCGCGGTTGCGCGCGTGCTGGCGAGCAAGCGCCGGCATCTCGCCGCAACCGAATTGCCGCTGCGCGCGCACTGGCTCGATCATGCGCTCGAGGCCGCGGTGATCCTGGCGCCGCTGCTCGCCGCCATCGCCACGTTGCTGTCCGGACGCGTGCTGCTCGGGGCGCTCGCGGTGCCGACCCAGGCACTGGATGGCGCACTGCGCCTGGTGGGCGTGCTGGCACTGTTGCGGCTCGGGGTGTTCGTGCTCGCGCTGCTGCTCGGGCCCGCCTCCTGGGTGCGCGCACGTCAGACCAGCATCACGCTGATCCTGTGGGTGATCGCCGGACTGGCGATGCTCGGCTGGCTGGACGTGCTCGAAGCCAGTCTCAACCGCATCAGCCTGCTGCCCGGCAGGACCCAGCTCAGCCTGTGGGCGCTGCTCAAGGGACTGGTGGTGGTGACTGCCTTCGTGGTCATGACCAGCCTGATCGCGCGCTTCATCGAGCGGCACGTCATGCGGCTCGATCAGCTGGCGGTGTCCACCCGCGTCGGCATCTCCAAGTTCAGCTACTTCCTGCTGGTGGGCCTCGGGCTGCTGCTGGGAATCAATGCCGCCGGCGTCGACGTCACCACACTCAACGTGCTGACCGGTGCGATCGGCCTCGGCCTCGGCTTCGGTCTGCAGTCCGTGGCGAGCAACTTCGTCAGCGGCTTTGTGCTGCTGATGGACAAGTCCATCAAGCCCGGCGACGTGATCAGCTTCACCGGCCACGACGGCGCCAGCAAAGGCGACTTCGGCTGGGTGCAGGAGCTGCGCGGCCGCTACGTGGTGGTGCGCGACCGCGATGGGGTCGACACCCTGATTCCCAATCAGAACCTCATCACCAGTCCCTTCATCAACTGGAGCTACTCGGATCAGCGCGTGCGTCTGAAGCTGCCCGTGACGGTGAGCTATGACGATGACCCGGAGCTGGCGCTCAAGCTGCTGCTGGAAGCCGCCGAGAACCATCCGCGCATCCTGCGCGACCCGCCGGCAGTCTCGCGCCTCATCAGCTTCGATGACAACGGCATGCGGCTGGAGGTGCGTTTCTGGATTGCCGACCCCGTTAACGGGGTCAACAACGTGCGCTCGGACGTGAACCGCGCGATCTGGCGCATCTTCCGCCTGCATGGCGTCACCATCCCGGTACCACAGCAGGACACCCGCTGGCTGGGCGCGCGCGTGCCGCACGTGCCGCCGGTACCCTCGCAGGTCCCGCCGGCGGGCATCGACCAGGCCGCCGACTGACGCTCATGCCGCTCCCAGTGGCGCCCGGTGTCGAGCTCGCGGACGAGGAGCTGACGGTGAGCTTCGTGCGCGGCTCGGGCCCGGGTGGTCAGAACGTCAATAAGGTGGCCACCGCCGCGCAGTTACGCTTCGACCTCGCGCGCAGCACCCTGCCAGAGGCGGTCAAGGCGCGGCTGCGGGGCTTGAGCGGCCGGCGTCTGACCGGCGCAGACGAGATCCTCATCATCGCGCGCACCCACCGCACCCAGGAAGGCAACCGGCGCGAGGCCCTCGAACGACTCGCGGACCTGGTGCGCCGCGCGCTGCACGTGCCCAAGCCGCGCACCGCCACGCGCCCGACGCGCGCCGCGCGCGAGCGCCGCCTCGATCACAAAGCGCGCCAGCAGCGCACCAAACGGCTGCGCGGCCGCCCGGCCCACGACGACTGAGATTGTGCCGCCA
Source organism: Steroidobacteraceae bacterium (assembly GCA_035487135.1). Taxonomy (GTDB): domain Bacteria; phylum Pseudomonadota; class Gammaproteobacteria; order Steroidobacterales; family Steroidobacteraceae; genus 13-2-20CM-66-19. The sequence goes on from DATHMN010000057.1 coordinate 5,696, forward strand.
GCTGCCCGCCGTCGATGCTGGCCCCTGCTGTGCGCCAGCGTCAGGGCGCGCGGCTTTGGCTTTGGCTATCAGGACTGACCAGGCCGTCGGGATGGATCAGCCAGGCGGCGAGCGCCGGCAGCAGAATGATGGCCGCGAGCATGTTCACCAGGAACATGAAAGTCAGCATGATGCCGATGTCTGCCTGGAACTTGAGCGGCGAGAACACCCAGGTGGCGACGCCGATGGCGAGCGTGATCCCGGTGAAGATGATGCTGGCGCCGGTGACGCGCAGGGTGCGCTCGTAGGCGCTGCGCACCGACAAACCCTGATGCAGGAATTCCTGCATGCGGCTGAACAGGTAGATGCCGTAGTCGACGCCGATGCCCGCCCCCAGTGCCACCATCGGCAGCGTCGACACCTTGAGGCCGATGCCGACCAGCGCCATGACGGCGTAGACCAGCACCGACACCAGTGCGAGCGGCAGCACTACCAGCAGCGTGCCGACCAGTGAACCGAAGGTCAGCAGACACATGAGAATCACCGCGCCGAACACGCCCGCCAGAATCCACAGCTGTTTGGCCTCGACGGTCTCGTTGGTGGCGGCCATCACGCCGATGTGGCCGGCGGCCAGACGCAGCCGCGCGCCGGGCAGCGCATTGGCGCTGCGCCAGTGCTTCACCGCGCTGACGACGCGCTCGATGGTGTCGGCGCGGTGGTCGGCGAGGAACATCATCACCGGCACCACGTCGCAGTTCTCGTTGAGCAGTCCGGTACTGGTTTCGATGTAGCGCGTCGACTGCGTCAGCTGGGTCTGCTCGCGCGGAATGCTGCGCCACTTGAGACTGCCCTCGTTCCAGCCGGCGATAGCCACCTTGGCGATGAACGGCAGCGTGATGACGTCCTGCACGCCCGCCACGTTACGCATGTGCCAGCCGAAGCGGTCCACGCCGCTCATCAGATCGTGGCTGACGCACACCGGCTGCTGCGCATCGACGATGGCGGTGAGCACATCGACGCCGATGCTGAACTTGGAGGTAATCACATCGTTGTCGCGGTTGTAGCGCGAGTCGGCGCGCAGCTCCGGCACCCCCGCCTGGGTGTCACCGATCGGTGTCTCGCGGCCCTTCCACCAGCCGAGCACCGCGAGCAGCGCCGCGACCACGATGATGGCGAGCGCAGGCCCGCGCCGGGTGATATGCGCGAGCGCGTGCCACAGGCGCGCCAGTCGCTGCTGGCGGCGCTCGACGCGCGCGTGGTAACCGGCATCGAAGTGCACGTAGGACACCAGCACCGGCAGCAGCACCAGGTCGGTGAGAATGACGATGGCGACGCCGATGCTGGCGGTGACCGCCATCTCGCGGATCACCTGCACCGGAATCAGCAGGATGGTGACGAAGCCCACCAGGTCCGCGAGCAGCGCCACCAGCGCTGGCGCGAGCAGCTGGCGAAAGGTGCGCCGCGCAGCGTCCATGCTGCCGAGTCCGGCGAACGCGGCATCACTCACCGCGCTGATCTTCTGCACGCCGTGGCTCACGCCGATGGCGAACACCAGGAACGGCACCAGCAGGCCGATCGGATCGATGCCGTAGCGCAGGATCACCAGCGCGCCCAGCTGCCAGATCACCGCAATGACCGAACACAGCACCGGTATGAACGCCACACGCCACGACTGGCAATAGAGGCGTACCGCGAGCAGCGTCAGCACCAGTGTCACGAGCGCGAACAGCACCACCGCGCGCGCACCGTCGGCGATGTCGCCCATCACTTTGGCGAAACCGATGATGTGCACGTGGATGCCGTGCGCCTCGAGCGGCTGCCGTACGCGCCGCTCGAGTTCGTGCGCCACCTTGATCGGGTCGACCGGGCGCCCCTGCGCGTCCTCATCCAGCACGATCGCGCTCACCAGCGCCCCGGAGAAGTCATTCGCCACCAGCCGGCCGACGATGCCGGCCTTGCGGATGTTGTCGCGCACCTTGGCCAGGTTCGCCGGCGTCGGCGTGAAATCCGCCGGCGTGACATTGCCCGCCTCGATGCCGTCTTCCACGACCTCCAGGTAGCGCACGTTGGGAGTAAAAATCGACTGCACCCGCGTGCGGTCGATGCCGTCCATCACGATGATCTCGTCGGTCGCCTTGCGCAGCGCGGCGAAGAACAGCGGCGTGAACATGTTGCCATCGGGCGCAATGAGTGCGACCAGCACACGGTTGGCGCCGCGGAACTCGGCCACCTTGGGGTCGAGGTAGGTGCGCATGTACTCGTGATGCAGCGGCAGCGTCTTGGTGAAGGAGGTGTCGATGCGCAGACCGCGCAGCGCAGTGGCGGCGAGCAGTGCCGTGCCGAGCGTGAACAGCAGCAGAATGAGCTTGCGGTGTCCGAAGATGAGCCGCTCGAGGCGTGCGACCAGCCCGGGCGGCAGATGCGCCTCGTGGGTCCCGGGGCCACTCATGGCGCGCGCCCCAGAGCGCCGAGCTCGCGGCTGCGGACGCCTTTCTCGCCGACCAGCACGAAGTGCTCTGCGCCGGTGCCGATGACGGCGGAGAAGCCGGCCTGATCGGCGGCGCGCAGCGCGGTGAAGCTGCGGCCGTCATCCTGGCTCACGAGCAGCGCGCCGGACAGTCCCACCAGCAGCACGCCGTGCGGCGCGAAACGCGCCCCGCCATCCAGCATGGCATCCGTGCCGCTGTCGATCTGCTGCCAAGTCGCCCCGGCGTCGGCCGAGCGGTACAGATGGCCGCGCAGACCGAGCGCCAGCACGCCATCGGAGGCGAGCGGCAGCACATCGAAGAACGAGCCCTCGTAGGGCACGGCCAGCTGCTGCCAGCTGCTACCGGCGTCATCGGAGCGGTACAGATGCCCGGCCTCGCCCGCGATGTACAGACGCGCACCGTCCGCACCGACGATGCGGTTGAGGTGATAGCCGCCGTTGACCGCCTCCTCTTCGGCCGCGCTCGCCGCGGCGGCGCCTGGCTTGGCGGAGGCGGTGTGCGGCGGCGCGGCGGGCGCGAACTTGAGCGTGCTCCAGCTGGCGCCGCCGTCGTGACTGACGAGGTAGCTGCTGTATGCGCCCACGGCGATGGTGACGCCGCCGGCACCGCACCAGACGTCGAGCAGCGGCCGCTGTGCTTCGGGAGCGTAGTGCGTGCGCTGCCAGGTGCGCCCGGCATCCGCGCTGGTCAGGATGACCTCATCGTGACCGACCGCCACGCCGTGGCGCGCGTCGTGGAAGCACACGCCGGTGAGCAGCGCCTGGATCGGAACCTCGTCCGCCTGCTGCCAGCTGGCACCGCGATCGTCGGACAGCACGATGATGCCGCGATCGCCCACCGCCACCAGGCGCTCACCGGCCCGCGCAATCGCCAGCAGCAGTGACTGTGCGGCGAGCCGCGCCGGCTCAGCCGAACGCGGCGGCGGTTCCTGTGCAGCGGCCGGCAGCAGCAGCGCCACGCAGACGAGCGCCAGAGCGCAACCCAGCGAGCGCGCGGGCGCCGCTGCGCGAGTGCGATGCACGCGAACTCCGCCGGGCTCGCAGCGGGCAGGCCGCGCGCGCCCTAACGGATGCCACGCCGTTCCAGCACGCTCGGCTGGAAGTCGGCGGAACTGAGCTTGACGCTGTAGTCGTAGGACTTCGGCTCCTCATTCTGCAGGCCGAGCGCGAGATAGCGCCCGTTCGACAGGTCCATCACCAGTTCGAGGACGGTGTTGATCGCCGGCAGCTCGTAATAGTTGATGGGATGGCCTTCCTGCACGCGGTACAGCTGGCCGCGCGCGTCGTAACAGTCGATCGCGAGGATCTGCCAGGAATCCTCGTCCACATACAGCGTGCGCCGGCTGTACAGGTGGCTCTGGCCCGGCTTGAGCGTGCTGTCCACCACCCACACGCGGTGCAGCTCGTAGCGCGCCAGGTCCTGGTCGATGTGATTCTTGGTGAGCAGCTCGGAGTACTTGACCTTCTCGCTCTGCAGACGGTAGGCGTTGTAGGGGACGTACATCTCCTTCTTGCCCACCAGCTTCCAGTCGTAGCGCTGCGGGCTGCCGTTGTACAGATCGAACTGGTCGGTGGTGCGCAGGTTGTCGGCATTGGTGCCGGGGTTATCGAAGGCGACGTTCGGCGCGCGCCGCACGCGGCGCTGACCGGGGTTGTAGATCCACGCGCGGCGCGCATCCTTCGCCTGGTCGAGCGTCTCCTGCACCAGCAATACCTCGCCCGCGAGCCGTGCCGGCGCGGTGGTCTCCTGAGTGAAATACAGCAGGATGTTGTCGAGCGCCGACTCGGTGATGCCGGGCTCGTAGTAGAGGAAGTAGTACTGCTCCTTGAAGTTGACCAGCGTGTAGCCGCCGCCGGCCGTCATCGGCGCCTGCCCGACCTGCAGCGCCGCGCCCACCCCGCGGAAGCGCGTCACGTGATTCCAGAACACCTCGACGCCTGCCTGCGGGATCGGAAACGGCGTACCGCCGACCGCGCCGGTAAAGCCGTTGCCGTCGGTGACCAGCTTGGCGCTGGTGGCGTTGCGCTTGGTGGCCTCGTAAACGCGCTCGGGCACCGCGGCGCTGCGGTGCGTGGGATAGACCACCATCTTGTAGTCGGGATAGCTCTTGAACAGCGCCTTGTGGCCTTCGGTGAGCTTGGCGGCGTACTGCGCCATGTTGGCGCTGGTGATGGTGAACAGCGGTTTGTCGCTGGCGTACGGGTCGGGGTGATGATCGCCCGGGTGATAGCCGGAGACGCCGGCATCGGCGATCGACTTAATCCCGCCGTTCCAGGCCGGGATGCTGCCGTCAGCGTTGGCCGCCTTTTCCCCGCCGAGCGGCGTGAGCTCGGCGCCCAGCCGCGCAGCGTCCTGCGGGCTCACCGCGCCCCAGGCGGCCTGAGCGAACAGCATCGCTGCAGCAGTCGTCCGGATCAGCGCTTTCATTGCGGCCCCTCCATTGTTCGCCGTCCCAAGCGGGCGCTCTTCAGAATGAGAACTTGACACTCGCGGCGATGAAGTCACGGTCGTTGAGCAGGTTGTACTGCCCGGCGCCGCCGTAGTGCGTGTAGGAAACGTCCACGTCCCACTTCTCGCGCGTGCTTGCGGTGAGGCCCAGCGTGGTCGCATGACGTCCGGCGATAAAGTTGCCGCCCGGTCCGGGCGAGACGCCGGTCACGTCCTCACTCCAGGTCAGGTGCGGCAGCAGGTTCCAGGCGCCGATCAGGTTGTCGTACTCGAGACGGCCGGCGACCACGTAGCCCCAGGAGAACGAGGTGGGGAACGCCGAGCCCGGCTCATACAGGGTCGGGAATTCCGGGTAGCCGCCGAGTGAGGGGGTGCCGCTCAGATTGGTGCCGGGGGCATCGAGCTGCAGTCCGTTGCCCACCGGGCCGCCGCTGTACTTGTTGTCCAGGCCGGGGACATAGTCGGCCGCGGCCTCGAACACCACCACTGCCTGTGAGGCCTTGATGAACGGCACGTTGGCAAACACCTGCGTCGCGGTCACGCTGGTCTGCCAGGTGTTCTTCAGCACGTAGCCGGGGATCACCTGGCCGACCTTGAAAGCGCCCAGCTGATTGCAGCCGGTGATCGGCGTTGCCGAGGTCGGCACGCAATGCCCGGCCGGGGTCACGGGCTCGCCGAGCAGTTTGGCGATACCCGACTCGAACGGTGTCAGCGAGGCATAGATCAGCTGCACGTCGTCGACCTGCAGCGGCACGTCGTGACGGAAGGCCACTTCGCCCTGCAGCGCGGTGCCGGTCGCCTGCACCTGGGTGTTGAACGACAGGCCCAGCAGCTTGATGTTGGTCGGGAACTGCTCGAACAGTCCCTCGGTGTGGGCGTACTCGTTGGTGGCGAGCATGCTGGCCTGATTGTTGACGTTGCCACCGGCGAGCAGCGTATTGGCGCCGATCGTGGCGTACTGCGTGGCGGTGGCCGCGCTCAGGTTGCCGCCGGCTGCGGTCGCGCGTTGCTGGCCGACGGCAGCGCCGGTCGCCACGGCGGCGGCGAACGGCAGCCCGGCGGCGAGCGCCTGCGCCGCCGCACCCACGGCGTTGACAGCGCCCCAGGCGTTGCCGAGGCCGGCCTGCGAGCCGGTCATCGCCGAGACCACCGGCAGGCGGCTGGTGTAATTGAGGAAGTAGGCACCGATCTCGGTGCCCTGACTGAAGTTCGGCAGGTAGAACTTGAACTTGATGCCGTACTGGCCGGCGTTGGGCGGCTTGTCGTCGGGCAGACGCGGGATCGCCTGGAAGTCGCTGATCAGTCCGCCGCCGAGCGAGCTGAAGTCGACACCTTTATTGGACAGCGCACCGAAGCCGAGGAACACCTGGTTGCCGCCGGCACCGGCGAAGTTGTTGGTGCTGAAGTAGGCGCCGTTGGGCTCGAGAATGTCCTCGTGCCAGTCGAACAGGTAGAGCAGCTGGGTGCTGAAGTTCTTGGTGAACTGCAGGTTGAATACCGCCATCTCGTCGGGCAGCAGCGCCTGCTTGAGCTCGGCACCCGGCACCTGCAGCGCCGTGGTATCGAAGTAGTCCACCTGGTTCAGTCCGCCGGGGATGAAGGTGCTCTCGCCCCAGTCGACCACCTGGCGCCCCAGGCGGATTTCGCTCGGCATGCTGCCGAGGTTGAAGCGCCAGTAGCCGAAGGCATCCAGCAGGCGCGTGTAGCTGCCGACGATGTCCTTGGCATCGTGCGACAGCGGCACATAGTCGGTGTTCTCGTCCATCACCTGGAAGTCGTACAGGCCGGAGCCGCGCACGAACACGCCGGCCTTCTCCTTGTAGTTGAGCGCGAACTCGGTGACCCCGGTGAGCGCCCGGCTGAACAGCGCCTCGTGCTGGTAATTAAGGTCGCCGTTGTCGATATTGGGCGAGTAGCCGCAGCCGCCGTCAGCGATCGCGACCAGCCGGCAGTCGACCCCCGATACGCGCCAGCCCTGGCCGTAGCCGATGGTGGTGTCCCAGCTGCCGCTCCAGTTGCCGGAATCGGTCTGAAAGCTGATGGCGTGTGCGCGCGGTCCGCTGGCCAGGTACAGGCAGATGGCCAGGGCCGTGGTGACCAGTGCGCGCCCGGTGTGAACTTTCCTCATTCGCCCCCCTGCTTCCCTCAGGACGCGTGCGCGCAGGTCGCGCGCCCGCTCGCCCTCAGATCCGCTCAAATGTCAGGTATTGCGTTCCGGGCGCACAGCGCGAAGCGAGACCACATCGCGTTCTTGTTTGTTGCCGCCACACAAACCCTGCGTGTGGTCAGTCTATTACTCGGCAACGCGCTGCGGCAAGCCGTCCGCGGCGGGCTTTTAGACTCAGCACGCGCTACCGCGCGCGCGCTGCACGCGCGCTGCTGTGCGCCTGGCGCCACACGCCGCGCCGTGCGCGCGACGGCTATCATGGCGCCTGCGCCCGCGCGGCCGGGCGCGACACGGGCGGGCAATGCAGACCTTCTCCGGCAAGGTGATCTTGATCACAGGGGCATCCGAGGGCATCGGCCGCTCACTGGCGCTGGTGCTGGCCGCCCAGGGCGCGCAGCTGGCGCTCAACGCACGCGATGCCGCACGGCTCGACGAAGTCGTAGGCGCCTGCACGGCGCTGGGCGCCAGCGCGCTCGCCGTCCCCGGCGATGTCTCCCGACCGCAGGACTGCGCGCAGGTCGTGGCCAGCACGCTCGCGCGCTTCGGTGCGCTCGATGCACTGGTGAACAACGCCGGCTTCACCATGTGGGCGCGCTTCGAGGCGATCGGCGATCTCGGCGTATTCGAGCGTCTGCTCGCGGTCAACTATCTCGGGGCGGTGTATATGACCGCCGCGGCGCTGCCGCACCTGAAGGCGCGGCGCGGGTTGCTGGTCGCGGTGGCGAGCGTCGCCGGACTCACCGGCGTGCCGGAGCGCACCGGCTATGCCGCCAGCAAGCATGCCATGGTGGGTTTCTTCGAGTCACTGCGCATCGAGCTGCGCGGCAGCGGGGTCGATGTCTGCCTAGTGGCACCGGATTTTGTCGCCAGCCAGATCCATCGCCGCGCCATCGGCGCCGGCGGGGCACCCCTTGGCGCCTCCCCCATGCAGGAGGCGCGCATCATGACCGCACCGCAGTGCGCGCAACTGATCGCGACCGCCATGGGGCGCCGGCAGCGCCTGCTGATCACCTCGGCACGCGGCCGACTCGGCCGCTGGGCGCGCCTCATCGCACCCGGACTGGTCGATCGCCTGGCGGCACGCGCCATCCGCGAGCGCCACTGAAGACTATTCGAGCGCCACCGCCGGCAGGTCGAGCGCGATGAGGAAGTACTCGAACAGGGATTCGAGTACGCGCAGCTGGTTGTGCAGCCGGTGATCGCTCTCCAGCAGGTGCAGCGCCGCGCGGTAGGCCTTGGCGAAGCGCACGCTGTGCTCGTACGGCACCACATCATCCCGCCAGCCATGCACCACCGTTGCCGGGCAGTCGAGCAGCCCCGCGCGCAGCTCCGGCAACCCCTGCAGGTAGAGCGCCGGCGCCATGAGGAACACGCCGCGGGCGTGCAGGAGCGAGGCGGACGCCACCGCAACGTAGCCGCCCAGGCTCGAGCCCGCCAGCACCAGATCGCCCCCCAGTTCCTTGCAGAAGTCGACCAGCCGCGAGACACGCGCACGCGGCTCGTCGACACCGCGATAATCCACCGAGTGGGCCTCGTAGCCTTCGGCGCGCGCGACTTCTGCCAGCGCCGAGATCTTGCGGCCCCACGGCCCGGCTTCCTGGCCATGCGAAAACACCACGTGGCGGGAGGTCACGGCTGCCTGCATGGCGGGACCTCAGCGGCTGTGCGGTCGGGTCGCATGCGCGAATAATGCAGGCAATGGAAACCGTAAGCCAAGCACCTCCGCAGCCGCACCTGCGCGCCGGCTGGGAGTTCTGGATCGACCGCGGCGGCACCTTCACCGACGTGATCGGTGTTTCGCCAGCCGGCGCGCTGCACGTGCGCAAGGTGTTGTCGGTCCCGCCGAGCCCGGGCGGCGGCGATCCGGGACTGAACGCCGCGCAGGCGCTGCTGGCGCAGCTCGGCGGCGCGGCGGCGGTGAGCGCGGTCAAGGTGGGCACGACGGTCGCGACCAACGCGCTGCTGACGCGCAGCGGCGAGCCGGTGGTGCTGGTGACCACCGCCGGCTTTGCCGACGCGCTGCGCATCGGCTATCAGAATCGTCCGGACATCTTCGCGCGCAATATCGTGCTGCCGAAACGGCTGTACGCGAGCGTGATCGAGGCGCACGAGCGCATCGACGCGCAGGGCAGCGTGCTCACGCCGCTCGATCTGGCGCGGCTGCGCGAGGAACTGCTGCGGGCGCGCAGCGCCGGGCGGCGTGCGCTCGCCATCGTGTTCCTGCACGGCTGGCGCTATCCGCAGCATGAGCGAGCTGCCGCCGCCTGCGCACGCGAGCTCGGCTTCGAGGAGGTCTCGGTCTCGCACGAGCTCTCGCCGCTGGTGCGTTACGTCACGCGCGGCGATACCACCGTCCTGAACGCCTATCTGGCGCTGCCGCTGCGCCGCTACCTGGCGGCGCTCAGCGGCCAGCTGCAGACACTCGATCCTGGCGCGCGCCTGCTGCTCATGCAGAGCAACGGCGGCCTGGCGGCGGTGGAGCACTTCCATGCCATGTCGAGCGTGCTGTCGGGGCCGGCCGGCGGGCTGATCGGCATGCGCTGGGTGGGTGAGCGCCTGCAGCAGCCGCGCCTCATCGGCTTCGACATGGGCGGCACCTCCACCGACGTGTCGCTGATCGATGGCGAGCTGCCGCAGCGCTTCGAGCAGCTGATTGCCGGTGTCAGGTTGGCGCAGCCGATGCTCGACGTGCACAGCATCGCCGCCGGCGGCGGCTCGATCCTCAGCTACCGCGACGGCCGCTTCGCTGTCGGGCCGGTCTCGGCGGGGGCCGATCCGGGTCCGGCCTGCTACGGACGCGGCGGGCCGCTCACGCTCACCGACGTGCAGGTGCTGCTCGGACATCTGCGGCCGGACACCCTGCCGGCCGTGTTCGGACCCGCGGGGCAGGCGCGCATCGATCCGCTGGTGGTGCACGAGCGCTTCGCGGTGCTGGCGGCGCGTGCCGACCGCGAGCAGGCGGGCGGTGTCTCCGCGGAGACGGTCGCCGAATCCTTCCTCGAGGTCGCGGTCGAGTCGATGGCGAATGCCATTCGTCAGGTCTCCACCGGCCAGGGCCGCGACACCAAGGACTTCACCCTGTTCTGCTTCGGCGGCGCGGCCGGTCAGCACGCCTGTCGGGTGGCGCGCGCCGCGGGCGTGCCGCGCATCCTGCTGCATCCACTGGCGAGCGTGCTGTCGGCGTTCGGCATCGGCGTCGCCGATCGCCTGGCAGTGCGGCGCGCGAGTCTGCGGCAGCGGCTCGACGAGGCGGGACTCGCCCAGGCGCACAGCGCCTGCACGCAGCTGGCGCGCCAGGCAGAGGCGGAGCTCGCTCCGGGCTCGGGCGCAGCGGCCGGCGTACGCCTCACGCGCCTGCTGGAGCTGCGCGCCGGAGACAGCGACGTGACGCTGTCCGTGCAGCTGGGCCCGTTGGCCGAGGTACGGCAGCGCTTCGCGGCTGAGCATCTGCGGCGCTTCGGCTTCGCGGCCGAGGGGGTGGTGGTGGTGATCGAGGCGCTGCGGGTGGAGGCGCGCTCGCCGGTGGTCGATGCCGCCAGCCTGGCGCTCACCGTTCCTGCGCCAGCCGGCGCCGCGCTGCCACGCACGGTGCGTGCCTGGTTCGGCGCCTGGCGCGAAGTGCCGCTGCTGCCGCGCAGCGCGCTCGAGGGCGAACTGCGCGGTCCCGCGCTCCTCGTCGAACCGCACAGCACCCTGGTGCTGGAGGAAGGCTGGCGCGCCAACCCCTTGCCGGGGGGAGAGCTGCTGCTCACCGATGAGGATCCGGTGCGCGTGGGTGGCAGCGCGACGGCAGATCCGGCGCGTATCGAGATCTTCAATAACCTGTTCATGCACATCGCCGAACAGATGGGCGAAGTACTCAAGGCCACCGCGCAGTCGGTCAACATCCGTGAGCGGCTCGACTACTCCTGCGCGCTGTTCGATGCCGCCGGCGGTCTGGTGGCCAACGCGCCGCACATGCCGGTGCATCTCGGCTCCATGGGGGCGAGCGTGCGCGCCGTGGTGCAGGCGCGCAGCGGTGCGCTGCAGCGCGGCGAATCGTGGCTGCTCAACAGCCCCTACCACGGCGGCACCCATCTGCCGGACATGACCGTGGTGACGCCGGTGTTCCTCGGCAGCGGCGCGCGCCCGGATTTCTTCGTCGCCTCGCGCGCGCACCATGCCGATATCGGTGGCATGACTCCCGGCTCGATGCCGCCCTTCAGTCGCACGATCCAGGAGGAGGGGATCGTGTTCGAGTGCTTTGCGCTGGTCAGCAACGGCGTACTGCACGAGGCGGCGCTGCGCGCCGCGCTGAGCGGCGGACCCTTCCCGGCGCGCAACCCGGCGCAGAACGTCGCGGACCTGCGTGCCCAGCTGGCGGCCAACGCGCGCGGCATCGCTGAACTCGAACGCGCCGTGCGCCGCCACGGACTCGCCACCGTGCACGAGTACATGCGGCACGTGCAGGACAACGCCGCGCTGTGTGTACGGCGCGCCATCGCCGGGCTGAGCGACGGCCATTTCCGCTATGAGCTGGACGATGGTGCGGCGATCGTGGTCGCGATCAGCATCGACCGCGCGCGCGAGCGCGCACGCGTAGACTTCAGCGGCACCTCACCCCAGGGCGCGCATAATTTCAACGCGCCGCGCGCGGTGTGCACGGCCGCGGTGCTGTATGTGTTCCGCACACTGATCGATGAGCCGATCCCGCTCAACGAGGGCTGTCTCGCCCCGCTCGACATCATCATCCCGCCCGGATCGATGCTCGACCCGCAGCCGCCCGCGGCGGTCGCCGCCGGTAACGTCGAGACCTCACAGTGCATCGTCGATGCGCTGTACGGCGCGCTCGGCGTGCTGGCCGCATCTCAGGGCACCATGAACAACCTGACCTTCGGCGATGCGCAGCTGCAGTACTACGAGACGATCGCCGGCGGCGCGGGTGCCGGGGCGGACTTTGACGGCTGCGATGCGGTGCAGACGCACATGACCAACTCGCGGCTCACCGACCCCGAGATTCTCGAGAATGAGTTCCCGGTGCTAGTACGCGAGTTCGCCATCCGCCGCCGCTCCGGCGGCTTCGGCCGCCAGCACGGCGGCGATGGCGTCGTGCGGCGTCTGGAGTTCCGCCGCCCGCTGGCGGGCGCGCTGCTGGCGAACCACCGGCGCATCGCGCCCTTCGGACTGCAGGGTGGGGAAGCCGCGCTGCGCGGCGAGGCGCACATCCGTCGTGCGCACGGCGCGACCGAGACACTGGGGGCGACCGCGCGCTTCGAGGTCGAAACGGGCGATGAGCTGACCGTGCTGACGCCGGGAGGCGGCGGGTTCGGCGCGAGCGGTTAGCCGCGCAGGATCGAGGTCTCGATCTCCCACTCGACGCGCTGCTTGGAGGTCGCCGAGCGGTTCACCGACACCGGGCGCACACGGCTCGCGCCGGCGCGGTGCGTCACCAGCCAGGTATCGAATTCGCCGGGCTTGCTGGTGGCGAAGCCAAACAGCAGGTTGAACTTGCCTTCGGCGAGGGTCTGCGGGCGGTTGACGCGCTCGTCGGCGATGACGAAATGGGTCTCCTGCGCGTCGAGGCCCGCGAAGGCGCCTTGCGCAGCGAGTTCATCGAGAAACAGCTCCACCTGCGCACGGGCGCGCTGCCAGGTTGCCGGGCCGTTGTGCTCGAGCAGCACCCAGCGGGTGCCCTGCTCGACGCTGGCAGCCACGAACAGCGCCAGGCGCCGCGCCGACAGGTACTTCCAGTCGGAGGTACTGCCGCCCGCGGCGAACGTGCGCGGGCTGGTGCCGCTGCGCGTGCCGCGTACCGCCACCAGGGTGTTCACGCCTGCGCTGGCGAGGCGCACCCGGTCGGCGTCCGAGACCGGCACCGCCGGACGCAGGCCCGGGCGCAGGATCGCCTCCTCGCTCTCGGCGGCCGCCCACACTGGCCAGGTCTCATCCGAGCGCGCAATCATGCCGGCGGCTGCCGCGGCGGAGCCGAAGACCTCCACCCGGCCGCGCAGCCGGTCGAAGGCCTGCACGCGCGGGAAATACATTACCGCGCTCTCGCTGCGGAACGGCCAGGTGCGCAGCGCATCGAGGGCCGCGCGTGTCGAGGTCCAGCTGGCCGGTGGGTCCACCAGCAACAGCGCGTGGCGCTCGCGGCACAGCCGTGCGGCCACGAGCAGCGCCGACAGGCCCACATCGCGCTCGCGCGCGAGCGGCGGAATGCACAGCAGATTGAAGCGCGTGAGACCGCCGAGTGCGAACAGCCCAGTAGCGCCGGCGGCCGCACCGATAATGTCGTAGTCGGTGAGCGGCGCGCCGTCGTCACCGTCGGGGTTGGAGAGCGTGTAGCCGACGGCCACGCCTCCCGGCCCGCCGCCGGAGCGCTCCGGGCGCTGCGGCGGCGGCTCGCCCAGCAGGTGCACCAGGCGCGACTCGAGCAGTACGTCGGCGACGAAACGCCCCGAGGCCTGCAGCACCGAGACGCGCCGGTAGATCTCCTGATCCTCGACCAGCTCGGAGCCGGCGGTACGCACGCGCTGCACCACCAGGTTGAAGCGGTCATGTTCGGCGGCGGTCAGGCCGTCGTAATCGACCGAGGCGCGCAGATACTCGCGCGAACCGGGGTTGAGAGCGACCAGTCGCAGCGTGGCTCGGCCGGCCGGCAGCGTGATGGTGCACGGACGCGCGGCGTTGACCACCCGCACGATGCGCGCCTCGCGGCCGCCGTTCTCGAAGAACTGTTCGACCGCGTACGACAGCGTCGAGGGTTGCCATAACCCGCCGAACTGTTGTTGGAAATCATTGAAACTGCGCACCGGAAGCGCCTGATTCACCGGACCTTTAAGGGTGCGTCCGATGAAGGCAGCGACTCCGGTCGCCACGCGCTCGATCGCGTGATCCGTACGGCTTTGTTGTGCGAGTTGTACGCCGGACGCGGGGCTGTCGGCCACTCATGCGCCTCTTGAATTTGCCGGCGCGACTCTAACACAGCGTGTCAGAACATTGTCAGCCGCCGCAGTGCGGCGGTCGGCGCGACGGCGCGCCTCAGTGCCGGCGCGTAGACTTGCGCGCCGCGGCCGCAGTTTCAGCGGCGCGCTGCGCGGCTTCCGCCTGCGCACGCTCCAGCTCTGCGCGCTTGCGCGCGATCTCGGCCAGCATCAGCTGCAGCCACTCGGAAAGCGCACTCACCGCCCCGTCACACTCAGCCGCCGTTCTTGGGTGGCGGCGCCGGCGACTTGCTCGCGGCGGCCGGTGCGGCAGCCGCAGGCACAGCAACTGCCGGGGGCGGACTGCCGTTGTCAGCCGCCCCGCCCGGGGCGCTCGCGCCCGGTTCCATCTCCGAGACCACCTGACGGAAAGTGGCCTCGTCCATGGGCAGATCGGAGCGGCCGTCCCAGGTCGAGCCCTCCGGCAGCAAATTCTGCACGCGCGGCGCGGCGGCCAGTACCTGATCGAGACTCACGTCGCTGGTGGTGATCGGTACCGGGATGCCGCGCGGGCTGTGCGCGAGCGCGGCGACGCGCGTCCAGTCCACCTGCTCATGGTGCGCCTGCACCTGCTGCTGCAGTCGCAGCGCCAAGGTCTTGGTGAGCAGCTTGCGGCTCTTCCAGTCGCGCGTATCGTCCTCGAGCACGTCATAGGACTGCATGTAGAGCTCACCATCGCGCCAGCCGAACATAAACGGCTGGTTCACCACCCGCACCTGCGTGCCCAGCGGCACCAGCGAATAGAACTGCTCGATGTCTTCGGGATACAGGCGGATGCAGCCGTGGCTCGAGCGCAAGCCGACGCCGGCCGGCTTATTGGTGCCATGGATGAGATAGCTGGGCCATTCCAGATAGAACGCGTACTTGCCGAGCGGGTTGTCGGGGCCCGGTCCGATGACCGGCTCGAGCTCCTCGCCGTTCTCGTGATGCTCTTTGCGCACCGACACCGGCACGCGCCAGGTCGGGTCTTTCTGCCGGCGTACGATCTTGGTGACGCCTTCCGGAGTGCGCCAGCCGACCTTGCCGATGCCGATGGGATGCGTGAGCACCACCGGGCGCTCGCCGCGCTTCACCGGCGGGAAGTAAAAGATGCGCATCGCGGCGATATTGATCACCACGCCGGTGCGCGGCGCGTCTGGCAGGATGAACTGCGAGGGAATGATGATCTCGCGCCCGGCGCCCGGCAGCCAGGGATCAACCTTGGGATTGGCGCGCAGGATCTCTTCGTAGCCGACATTGAAGCGCCGGGCGATGTCCGTGAGCGTGTCGTCTTTGGTCGCCGTGACCACCTGCACCGAGCCCACCACATCCTGACCGGGTGCGAGCTCGAAGCGCTCGGTGGCCACCGGCAGCGGCAAAGGCGGTGGCGGCGGCGGCGCGGCGGGTGGTGGGGGCGGCGGCGGCGCCTTGTGCCACGCGCTGAACAGCGAGCAGCCGGCGATGGTGATACAGCACAGCGCCGCAGTCGCAGCGCGCACGACAGAGTTCCTCATACGGCGCCGATTATGACCGATGTCGGCGCCGCGCCGCTGTCGGGGATCCGCTACAGCAGTACCGGCTGATTCGGCAGCTCGTTGTCGCTCGCAGCTTTGCCGGGGAAGTGCCGGCCGAGCAGCGCGCCGACCCCGAGGATCCCGACGATCGAGCCGTCCTTGAAGCGGCCGGCTTTGTAGTGATGCTCCATCTGATGGCACACGGCTTCCCACTCGTGCGCCGATACGCGCGCGGCAATGCCGCGGTCGGCCACGATTTCCACCGCGTGGTCCGCCATCAGCACGTAGACCAGCACACCATTATTGTGCGCGGTATCCCACACGCCGAACTGGCCGAACAGCTGCAGCGCGCGCTGGCGTGTCGACAGCTTGCGCCACAGTTCGGGCACATCGAAAGCGGTCTCGACCACGAAACGGATCTCACCGCCGTGGCGCGCCTCGCACTCACCGATCGCCGCTTCAATGGCATCGCGCACCGGCGGCGGGAAATGCCGCCGCGTGCTCCAGCGCGTGGTGAACATGTGGCGTAGCCAGCGTGACAGATCCA